>JAQCJC010000056.1 GCA_027593245.1 Bacteroidota bacterium
ACGATGTCACCATCACTTAACAAGGGGATTGGTATGGGCTATGTAAGCAGTGAATTTTCTGAAGTAGGTACTGAAATTGGTATAAAAATCAGAAAAAAAATTATTTTAGCCACAGTGATAAAACCCCCTTTTTATAAAGGATAATTAAAGTTTATGGCACCTAAAAATAAACGGGTATTGATATTGGGTGCAAGTGGATTTTTAGGGCAATCAATTTATAAAGAATTAGCGCCGTATTTCAAAACCTTTGGCACCTATTGTTCTTCAGAAAAAAAATTCAAATCAAATAAGCATTTTTTTAATTATAACTTTGAAGATGATGATATTGTTCAACTCCTTAATGTCCTTAAACCCGATGTGATTATTTCCGCCTTACGTGGAGCGTTTGCTCACCAATTAATCGTTCATCAACACCTCTTTCAGTATGCAAAAGCAAATAAAAAAGTACGGATTATTTATCTTTCATCCTCAAATGTTTTTGATGCTTACAGTAAATACCCAAGCTATGAAAATGATACCACGCTAAGTAATAGCATTTACGGTCATTTTAAAATTCGTGTTGAACAGCAATTATTGAAATTACCTAAAAAGCAAATTGTCATTTTGCGCTTGCCTATGGTTTTTGGTATTCGTTCTCCAAGAGTCCAAGAACTAAAAACGTTACACGAATTAGATGAATTCATTGAGCTTTTTCCAAATCTAATAATGAATGTTTGCTGGGACAGCAAAATCACTCAATTGGTACATTACATCATAAATAGAAATAAATACGGTATATATCATTGTGGGAGTTCAGATCTTGTGCCTCACGAAGACTTTATTAAGGATTTAATGCGCATTTTGCGTTTGAATCACTCAAAATACAAGTTTGTTTACACGACCAACGACGAACGCTATCTAGCTGTAATACCCAAGTACAATACCTTGCCAAAACATCTTCTTTTTGAAAGCAGTTCATTATTCGAAGAAATTAAAAGAAGTTATTAATACAAAGCTTAATTTGAATTTATAAAAAGCATTTGTAATTTTACAATCAAAATTCAAAATAAATGGGAAGAGCATTTGAGTTCCGCAAAGCGAGGAAAATGAAACGTTGGTCAGCAATAAGCAAAGCTTTTACACGAATAGGAAAAGATATAGTTATGGCTGTTAAAGAAGGTGGCCCTGACCCAGAAAACAATTCCAGATTACGTGCTGTAATTCAAAATGCAAAAGCTGTTAATATGCCTAAAGACAATGTAGAGCGTGCTATAAAGCGTGCTAGCGACAAAAGTCAAGGTGATTATAAAGAAGTTTTGTTCGAAGGATATGCTCCCCATGGTATAGCGGTGCTGGTCGAAACAGCGACAGACAACAATACTAGAACTGTAGCTAATGTCAGGAGTTATTTTAACAAATGTAATGGCAACCTAGGTACCTCTGGATCTGTTGTTTTTATGTTCGATCATACGTGTAATTTCAGGATTAATGCTGAAGGGCTTGACGCTGAGGAGATTGAATTAGAATTTATTGACTTTGGCGCAGAAGAGGTTTTCGTAGATGAGGATGGAATTTTGATCTATGCTCCTTTTGAAAGTTTTGGTGCCATACAATCTGAATTAGAAAAGCGACAAATTGAAATACTATCCTCTGGATTTGAGCGTATACCGCAAAGCACAAAAAAATTGGATTCAGCACAAGTTTTGGAAGTTGAAAAATTACTGGAAAAACTTGAAGAAGACGATGATGTTCAGAATGTGTACCATTCTATGCATGAAGATTAGGAATACTCAGGGACCTTTCCAACTACACCTTCATAAAATTTACGCATAAATTTAAAATCAGCTTCAATATCATCAGTTGGGTAAAATGGCTCAGAAAACTTATTTTCTTTATTTTTAAAATCAAGAGTAAACATAATTATGGGGACGTTTGCTTTTTTGGCGATATAATAAAATCCAGTTTTCCAAGATTCAACTTTTTTTCGTGTTCCCTCTGGTGCAATAGCCATTCGGAATTCCTCTTTTTCTTGAAACAGTCGGGCAATTGCATCGACCTGCTTTTCGTTGGTTTTACGAACAACAGGAGCACCTCCGAGAGCTCTAAATAACCACCCTGTAAGGGGGTTAAATAGTGATTTTTTTCCAACAAAATTTGCTTGAATTCCCAAAACAGAGCGCAATAATACGCCAATATAGAAATCATGCCAGCTTGTGTGTGGTACAGCGATAATTACTGCTTTTTTAACCTGACTGAAATCACTAAACCCCGTAGTTTTCCATCCTAATAACTTGTAATAGATAAGCTTAGAAATATATTTAATCATTACATTTTTAGGTATAATTTTTCCAACTTAGATCTTGTGATTACAGATTTCCAATCTTCACCAATTGCATTTTCCCAAAGCGGGTTTAAATTCATGGCTACGTCAATCATTTTGTCGAGCTGTTGTTGACTTATTGATTTGCAAATTCCTTTTGGTAGTGAAATTTGGTGTTTATCGATCATTTGTTTGAATTGAGCCACATCTTTAGCGTAAAATTCTTCGAGATGATTGAAAACTACACAATTACCCAATCCATGCCTAACTCCAAGCACATAAGACAACCCATAACTCAAGGCATGTGCTACACCAACTTGAGAATATGCAATACTCATACCGCCATGCCAAGAGGCCATCATGAGTTTATTTTGTTTTTCTTCTAAATTAAGGTCATCATTTAGAAAGACATCCAAACAAAGACTGTAGGCCATTTTTCCATAGCTTTTACTAAAAGAGTTTATAAAATTGCCATTAAGCGATTCTACACAGTGAATAAAACAATCCATAGCGGTATAAAACCATTGATTTTTTTCCACACCACAAGTTAATTCTGGGTCAAGAATCACCTGATCAAAGGGTGTAAAATCACTATTTATGCCTAATTTTAGCTTAGACCCAGACAAAACAGCAGTTCGCGATACTTCTGCACCTGTTCCAGATATTGTAGGTACACCAACATGGTAAACACCAGGACATTTCAGTAAATCCCACCCTTGATATTCTTCACTTGAACCGTTATTGGTTAACATAACAGAAACAGATTTAGCTAGATCCATGGCGGTTCCGCCTCCAATTCCTATGATGCCCGATGGTGTAGCTTTTGTTTTTAAAATGATTTCTTCAACTAAAGTATCGACTTGAGTGGTTTTGGGTTCTTCCTCACTAGAAATGAAAATAATATAATCGTCGTAGAGTAAAGATATTCGAGAAATAAAATTTGTATTTGATTTAAAAACATCATCAATCAAATAAATAAACGGGGCACGTTCATTTAAGCGTTTGGGTTCAATAATCTCGTTAATTTGATTGAAACTACCGCGGCCGAATACGACCCTAGATACCATAGGAAAGTTTTTAAAATTCATAGTTTTAGATTTGGGATGGGTTTATATTTGATTGCCACAATTTCTTGGCTTTGGTTAAATCTTCAGGTGTATCAATCTCTATTCCTGCCACATTGGTTTCAACCATTTTGATTTTTTTACCATGTTCTAAAAAACGAATACACTCAATTTTCTCAGAAACTTCAAGATTTTCATTAGACAATTTAGTAAAATCTAAAAGTGGTTTTTTTCGGAAAGCATATACACCCTTGTGTTTAAAATAGTGGACGTCTATTTCCTTATCTCTATGGTATGGGATAGGACTGCGTGAAAAATAAAGAGCAAAATTATTCTTATCAGTTATAACTTTAACACAATTTGGGTTGTGAATTTCATCTTGGTCATCAATTCTGACCATCAAGGATGCAAGGTCAATTTCATTGCTTACGTCGTGTTTAAAAACTGACAATAATTTTGATAGACTTTCACGTTCTGTAAAAGGTTCGTCTCCTTGAACGTTAACTACAATATCACAGGGGATATCGATTATGGCTTCTGCTATTCGGTCACTTCCAGACTGGTGTTGCTTTTGACTCATTAGCACTGAACCGCCGTTGCGCTCAATTTCATCGAAAATGATTTGACTATCTGTTACAACGTATACTGCATCAAAGAGACCTGTATTCACAGTGGCTTGGTATGTTTGTAAGATCACTGTTTTACCGCCTAAATCTTGCATGAGTTTTGCAGGAAAACGGCTTGCACTGTAACGTGCGGGAATCATTGCGATAACATTCATAGACATAATTAAGCTAAGTAAATTTACTATTTTTATAAATATAAATATTTAAAGATAAATTAATAGTTTATATTTCAAAATAATCATCCTTAAAACCAATCAAATATAAGGTTTCCTTGGCTCTTGTTAGTGCGGTATATAGCCAACGTAGATAGTCGATATCAATACCGTTTGGTAGATAGGGCTGCTCAACAAACACCGTGTCCCACTGACCTCCTTGAGACTTGTGACAAGTAATTGCATAGGAAAACTTAACTTGTAATGCATTGAGGTATTTATTCTTTTTAACGGCAATAAATTTTTTGTAGCCAGAAGTTTCATTGGCATAATCATTAAGAACCTCTTGGTATAGTGTATTGGCCCTTTCATAAGGCAATGAGGGCGTTTCTAAACTTATGGTATCTAACATCAAAATGGTCTCAAATGGCTTCATTTTGGGATAATCAACCATGCGAATTTTAACTTCAGCAAATCTAAATCCGTAAAGCTCTTTAATACTAAACAATTCTAAGACTTCAATAATATCACCATTAGCAATAAACCCAGCAGCACTAGTTGGTTTTAACCAAAAATAATTATTGCGGACAATCATAAGAAAATCTCCAGCTGTTAGCTCATGTTCGTTAAATAATATTCGAGATCTAATTTGTTGATTGTATGAATTAGCACGCTTATTTGAACGAACAATTAAGGCAGTGTCTTCTGATCCATTAGCACTGTATGATTCACTTAGTGCATTTTGAATTTCATGACCATCATCTAATCGAATAATATCTTTAAACCCTTTGATTTTAAATTTAAAATTATCAAAAAATTGATTTGAAATGGACTCTCTTAATAGAGTTGCATTAAATAGTATCCCTGAATCTTGCGCTTGACGTACGACTTCATCAAGCTCAATCTCTTGAGTAGTTTTGTTGTAATTAAGCTCGAGTTTAGCAGCATCTAAAGCAGGGCTAATTTCAAGTTTAACGGGTGGCAATTGGGCGGTATCTCCCATTAAGAGTAGTTTGCAATTTATGCCAGAGTAAACAAATTGAAGTAGATCGTCTAAAAGCGCGCCACTTCCAAATAAGCCACCTTGATTTGAATGATCAGAAATCATAGAAGCTTCGTCGACTATGAATAGAGTGTTTTTATGTTTGTTCGGGGACAATACAAAAGATATTTTACCACTTTTGTCCGTCCGCGGTATGTATATTTTTTTATGAATTGTAAAAGCTTGGGTTGATGCATACGTTGAAATTACTTTTGCAGCTCTTCCAGTTGGGGCCAAAAGAACAGCGCTTTTGTTGGCCTTCCATATATTTTTAACCAAAGTCCCTATGATGGTTGTCTTTCCTGTACCCGCATAGCCCTTAAGTAAAAAAACATGTTGTTTGGATGAAGAGGTAATAAATGTTGCAAGTTGTTGCAAGCCAGCATCTTGCTTGAGTGTTGGTGTAAAAGGAAACCCCAATTTCAGTAGTTTATAAAATTCTGATGCTGTCATAAAATTGGAAAGAGGAGTTTTTTGTTCAAATATAAGAATGATTTTTGCGTGCTTTCACTTTAATGAATAAAAAAAAATTGTAGATTTGTCAGGTCTGAATTAAATTTTACAAAAAACATGGTTATTATTTCAATTGTTGCGGTCATACTTTTGACTATTTTGATTGTATGGGCAATCGACAACTTTATCCCGAAAAAATTCAAAACCCCAATTCTCATTAGCCTTTGGGCTATAATCATCTTTTTAGGCTACATTACTTTTATGTCTGTCTATGGAGAAATTCAATTTAATCAACTTAAAGAAAAGCGCTACAAGGTCGCTATAGAAAATCTTAAAGACATTAGAGATGCTCAACTCGCACACAAAACTGTAACAGGTGTATTTCAAAATAACTGGGACTCATTGGTTAATTTTATTGAAAACGAAAAATTTACGATTACACAGCGTCGTGATTCTACAATTATAGACGAAGTATTGACTCGTCGTTATGGAGTTGACACTACTAAAGATATTGTTATCATTGACACCCTTGGATATGTTGCCGTAAAAGACTCTTTGTTTGGTGCAGACCCACGATATAAAACAATGATGAATGTTCCCGTCGGAAAACAAGGGGAACAATTCAAACTTCAAACAGGTGTAGTAAATCAAAACAATATAAATATTCCTGTATTTGAAGCTTCAGTGGAAAAAGATATTTTACTATTCGGTCAGGATCAAAACCTGATAAAGAAAGAAAAAGAAGTTGTTTCTGTAGAAGGCGTTAACGGACCAACATTAAAAGTTGGTTCATTGGAAGAGGTAAATACAAATGGGAACTGGCCAAAAAACTATTCAAAAGATCAATAAAAACCTTGAAAAAGGGGTTTCATTGTCCATTCAAGTAAGCTTGAATGGACTTTCTTTTTTAATATTAGAAAACAATTCTATACGTGATTTAATCAATTATTCATTTGAAAAAACACACACCCCAAAGCAAGTTCTAGATCAGTTAATACACTTTTTCAATACTAATGAAGGATTGAAGCAGTCATTCTCAAAAACTACTGTAATTCACGATAATGAAATGATGACCTTGGTCCCTGCCGCAGTTTTTGAAGAAGAACATCTCTCGGATTACCTTAAGTATAACACAAAAATATTCAAAACCGATTTTATCACTTATGATGTGATAAAAAATGAAGACCTTATGGTGGTTTATATACCCTTTGTGAATATCAATAACTACATATTTGAACGATTTGGTAGTTTTGAGTATAAGCATAGCACGACAATCGCTTTAGATCATATTCTGCAAATTCAAAAAAACAACAACAACGAGTCAATGTATGTGCATGTTGGTCTGAATTATTTTGATTTGGTTGTAACCCAACAAAATGAATTGAAACTCTACAATCGATTTGAATACCAAACCAAAGAAGACTTCATATACTACATATTGTTTACCGCTGAGCAATTAGGGCTAAATCCTGAACAGTTCGAGTGCACGTTTATGGGTAACATTAAAAAAAATGATCCGTTTTTCGATATGGCTTACAAATACATTCGAAATATATCCTTGCTATCTTCGAACAAAATGCGTTTTTCTATTGATGATACTACCAATAACTTTACGCTTTTAAATAGTTTTTGATGCGTATTATATCGGGAACATACAAAGGGCGACGACTTAAGGCCCCAAAGAATTTACCAGTGCGCCCTACAACCGATATGGCTAAAGAAGCATTGTTCAATATTTTAATGCATCGATACGATTTTAGAGATTTATCTGTGCTTGATTTATTTTCGGGTACTGGCAATATCGCATATGAATTTTGTTCAAGAGGAACATTGTCCGTTTTGGCTGTTGACAAAGAATTTCGATGCACAAAATTTATTGAGTCGACAGCAGCAGAATTTAACATGCCTATAGATGTTTTAAAAAGTGATGTATTTTCATTTTTGGAACGTAATACGCAAACTTTTGATATTATTTTTGCTGATCCCCCATATGCATTGGAAATAGAGAGTTTTGAGTTGATAAGTTCACTTGTCTTTGAAAATAAATATCTAAACAATGATGGGTTATTGATTATTGAACACGCCAAACACACGGATTTGACAGACCTTAATCATTTTGAAGAATTAAAAACCTACGGTGGAAATTGTTTTAGCTTTTTTAGATAAAAAAAGCAGATCTATAAGCCGAATTCTGTTCTCATAAGAGCCCTTATCATTTATCTACACGTATTGTTACCAATACGCTCTAGCTGCCTACCCTTCAGCATTGCACGTGCTGCGCTCAAACGCTGGTTTACATGGCATTGCACCGCATAGAGTTTACCTGATTTCACTACAGCTTAACCTGTACATTCTTTCTGTTGCACTTTTCCTAACCTCACGGCCGATGGCTGTTAACCATTATGCTGCACTATGGTGTTCGGACTTTCCTCTAGTCGCAAAAGCGAATAGCGATAAGGCGATCTGCTTTGCTGCAAAAATACATAAATTGTTGATAAATAGTCTGTTTTTTTTCTCTCTTTAATTATTGAGATTCCATGCGAATTTTTAAATTTGTTATAAATGGAAAATTTCGTTGTATCAGCCTTAAAATATAGACCAAAAACATTTAAAGATGTCGTTGGTCAATCTGCTATTACCCAGACGCTTGAAAATGCAATAAAAGAAAACCATTTGGCTCAAGCACTGCTTTTTACAGGCCCTCGTGGCGTGGGTAAAACATCTTGTGCCCGCATACTTGCTAAAATGATCAACAGCAACGGTGCTGTTGATGAAAACGAGGATTACGCATTCAATATTTTTGAACTCGATGCTGCATCCAACAACTCTGTTGATGACATTAGAAACCTAACCGATCAAGTTCGTATACCCCCACAGGTCGGAAGCTATAAAGTTTACATTATTGATGAAGTTCATATGCTGTCCTCCAATGCTTTTAATGCATTTCTAAAAACATTAGAAGAGCCACCAAAACATTGCATTTTTATATTAGCAACTACCGAAAAGCATAAAATTATTCCAACAATTCTTTCTCGTTGTCAAATATTTGATTTCAAACGGATAACTGTAACGGATGCTAAAAATTATTTAAAAGTTGTCGCCAAAGCACAAAATATTGATGCTGAAGATGATGCCTTGCATATCATCGCCCAGAAAGCTGATGGCGCAATGCGTGATGCACTTTCTATATTTGACAGAGTAGTAAGTTTTTCAGGGAAAAATCTTACGCGACAAGCGGTTTCTGAAAACCTAAATGTACTCGATTATGAAACTTTTTTCCAGGTTACTGATCTCATATTAGACAACGCCATTCCATCTTTACTAATTCAGTTTAATCAAATTTTAGCTAGAGGCTTCGAAGGACAGCATTTTATTTCAGGTTTAGCTTCACACTTCAGAGATCTTTATGTTGCGAAATCAACAGAAACGCTAGAGCTTTTAGAGGTTGGTGCAGACACAAAAGAGCGCTATAATCTTCAATCAGAACGTACAAGCCCCACATTCCTCAAGGAAGCTATTTCTCTTGCCAATGATTGTGACCTGAAGTACAAAACGAGTAGAAATCAACGGCTTTTGGTAGAACTTTGCTTAATGAAACTTGCCTCTATCAATTTTGATGGAGAAAAAAAAAAGTCTAAGGGCTTCATAATACCTGCCTCTTTTTTTAAGGATAAGAATCTTTCTGAATCTAAGACTGAATCGAACCAAAATATGCCACAGACAAATTCTGTTAATTCTTCTGAAGAACTGCCTTCTGTTGAAGAACCTGAACCGATGTACAAACCACCAAAAATAGAAGCGCCAGTTATAAAAGGAATTAAAAGGCAGGCTTCGGGCTTATCGCTAAAAAGTATACAGCAGAAAAAAGCACACCAGATCAAACAAATGGATGTTGAGATTAAAGAAGAAGATCTTCCCTCCGATTCTTTTACACAAGACCAATTGAATAATTGTTGGGATATTTTTGTTGATAAGCTAGAAAAAAAAGGAAGATATAACCTTGCTGCAATACTTAAAATTGACACGCCAAAACTAACAGATGATGATGTGATTCAGTTGGATTTTCCCAATTCAACAAATAAAATTGAAGTAGAACGAAACCAATTTGATCTATTACAGTTCTTACGCAAGTCCTTAAACAATTTTAATATTCGCTTGGAAATTAGTGTAAATGAAGCCATGGATAAAAAATATGCGTATACAGCAGAAGATAAATACGCAAAGCTTTTGGAAAAAAACCCAGCATTAGAAACATTAAAACAAACATTTAATTTAGATTTATAGCTCATGTTAGGCCTAAAACTTCCTACCGACCCTCGCTGGGTGAATATCGCAGAAATGAATCTTGAAGAGATTCTAAACGATCATGCATTTTGTGAACAAAAAGCCGCCAGTACAGCCATTTCACTTATTGTTAGTTTTCCTGAATATACAGAATTGGTACAAGAAATGACCGCTTTAGTAGAAGAAGAAATGAGTCATTTTAAGATGGTACATGACTTGATTTTAGAAAATGGATATGTTCTTGGTCGTGACCGTAAAGATGAATATGTTCATCAGCTTTTAACGTTTTTCCCTAAAGGCGGTAGCCGTACAACTCAGCTTGTACACCGCTTACTTTATGCTGCATTAATTGAAGCCAGAAGTTGCGAACGCTTTAGACTCCTTTCAGAACATCTGAGCGATAAAAAATTAGCGAAATTCTACAAAAAACTTATGATTAGCGAGGCGCACCATTATACCATGTTTCTCAAATTTGCGCGTAAGTATGCTGACCGGAGTGGTGTAGATCAAAAGTGGGAAGAACTTTTACTTTTTGAAGCTGAAATCATGAAAAAGCTTGGAACTTCACAAAGTATACATGGCTAAGACGATCAATGTTTCAGGGCGATAAACGTTCAATTTTCCAATTGAAATCACTTTGAAGCTGATAACTGATCAAGGGTGAATGGTTCGATGGGCGCCCTTGCCAAAATTCAATTTCAATAGGTTTCACAATAAACCCTCCCCAAAATTCTGGTCGTGGAATGGACTTGTTTTTAAATTTTTCTTCTAGTGTTTTAAGCTGATTTTCTAAAGTTTGTCTACTTGGGACTACAGTACTTTGTTGAGACGCATGAGCGCCCAATTGACTCCCTCTTGGACGAGATTCGAAATAGCCATCACTAACATCAACTGCAATTTTTTCAGCTTTCCCTTTTATGATGACTTGCCGCTCTGCGCCTGCCCAATGAAATGATAAACTCACTTTTGGATGAGCAATTATGGATTTTCCTTTTTCACTTTCATAATTGGTATAAAAAATGAACCCTTGCTGCATGTATTTTTTCAAAAGCACAACACGGCCCTTTGGGAAGCCATCCAAACCGAGGGTAGACAAAGTCATCGCATTGGTTTCATCCTGTGGAAAATGCTGATCAACTTCAGAAAACCACTTTTGAAATAATTCTAAAGGATTGTCTGAAATACCTCTTTCTAACAAGCTCCCTTTATCATAAGACTTTCGATAATTCCCTAAATCGTTATTCATCCCAACTAATTTCTTCAAAAGTAAAAAATTACAAATGAATAAATGTTTTAGATTTCTTAAATTTAGCATGTAAATTTCACAAAATGCTGCAAGGGTTTATTTTTACAGGCTTACTATTGGTATTTATCGGTTTAATGGTGAAAAAACACCCCAATCTATTGGCGGGTTACAATACGATGTCGGAAGAAAAGAAAAAGAAAATTGACATCGAGAAAATTAGCACAACAGCACGTAATATCCTAGTGCTTACGGGTGCTGCCACAATTGATGCCAGTGTAATTATGTACTTCTTAAAAGTTACAGAAATGCTTCAAGTAAAAGTAATTGCTGCAACGATTGTATTTGGGTTAGTTGTTTTAATTATTTGGACAAACCGCATACCAAAGTTAAAATAACATTTACTTCCAATATTTTAATTTACTTGTTTTTCCAATTCCTGGATTAAATCCATTAGTTGGATCTAACTTTTTATAAAATTTAAATAAACTAGGCTTTGCTGCATATTCGTGACCAACATTGTGTTCGGCTGGGTATTCAGCACCTCGTTCATCATAAATTTGAAGTAACTCTTGTTTTAAGGCAGCCGCATCAACTCCCTTTTTTACAATGTAGTTTTGGTGCAACACATGACAGAATAAATGGCCGTAATAAAGTTTCATCTCGAACTTGTCGTTCATTGCAGTTGGCAACTGCTCAAACCAATTTTTTTCGTTTCTTGGTAAAGCAATATCCATAGACATCATTTCTCCTAAATCCTTTTGATTCAGCGCGTGGTAGCGTCCAATAGCACTAGCGGCAACAAAACGGTGCAACAGTGCTTTTTTTGCTTCTTTTGGCGTACATATAAAAAAATCACCTTCGTTGGATTTAAAAAAATCAGCAAAAAATAATTTGGCTTCCTCAATCCCATAATCAGCCATTTCAATAACCCAATGGTGTTCGTACTTATCACGATATATTTCCATACGCTTTGGTAGATGATTGGGCCAAAAATAGCTTAAAAACTGCATTAACTTATCAGAAAACTTGTTGGGTAGAATGCTGAATTTTTCTGCCAATAAATCCATTTTTCGTTTAAAACCAAATAGCTTGGGGATAAAATTTGGTCCTAATTTATCGATTACTACAAAGGTGTCTTTACTGTATTTTTTGGCCGCATCATAGCAATCACGGTGCAAATATTCACCAGATGATGGCAATGTTTTAAATTCTGATAAAATACTTCGCCTAATATGCGTAAAGGAGTTAGCAGCATTTGAACCTACATAAAAAACTTGACTGCGTTTAGGCGCTTTATAAGTGTCCAAACGTACAGCAAAAACCGCAATCTTTCCGGCACAACCAGACGCAGTATACAACCGTCTACCATCAGCGTTAAATCGTGCTGGTGTATCAGCATCTACATCGCGAACTCGTTTGTGGTACTCATTATCTGAGGCGCGTTTTTTTGGATGTTTGATTTGTTGGGTGGAGTATTTCTTCTGCTCCAAATTTGTTAAAATCTCTTCAGGATTATTGCCAAGATCTATACCAATATCATTAACGAGTACCAATTCGCCTTCATCAGTAATTTTGGCATAAAGCGATAATTCGGTGTAAGCAGGACCTCTTTTGACCAATGCTCCACCAGAATTATTACAAACACCACCAACAATAGACGCACCAATGCATGAAGAGCCAATTACAGAGTGTGGTTCTCTGCCATAAGGCTCTAATAGATTCCCTAGTCCAAATAAAGTACTTCCAGACAACCCAATAATTTGCTGTCCTTCATTGATGACGTGTATACCATTGACACGCATTGTATTGATGATTACTATAGGCCTGTCATAATCATTTCCGTAAGGAGTAGATCCACCTGTAAGTCCTGTATTAGCTGCTTGCATAATGACGATAAGATCATGTGAAATACAAACCTCTAGAAGCTTCCAAATTTCCAATAACGTAGCTGGCTTTGCAACAGCCAAGGCCTCGCCTTCTCCATACCGCCAGCCCTTTGAATACCTTTTTTTGTGCCAATTTGCTGTTAGGATGTATTTCGCACCAGAAATATTTTTTAAATCTTCAATGATTTTATACTTCATTTGAGTCATTTTACTACAGATAAAAGATTCTTTTTTGGAATGATTTACAATTTTTAAAGATATGAAATTTGAAGAA
>JAQCJC010000057.1 GCA_027593245.1 Bacteroidota bacterium
CAAATTTTGTCCGGTGTATACCATCTTGAACAAAATAATGCCCGATACCACACCAATACAAAACGGAAAACAATAACAATCAACATTATATTTTAATAGAAAAATAAATTTAAATCTTAACACCATGAGTACAACACAAAAAGATATTATCAAAGTAAGAGTACATGACGGTATTGTAGGACTACTATACATTGGCTCTATTGCCTTAGCTGGTCAGTTTGACTTAAATTGGATTTATGTGGCTGTAGCTGTTGCCGCCTTGCAAATCCTCAGTCCGTTCACCAAATTTTGTCCGGTGTATACCATCTTGAACAAAATAATGCCCGATACCACACCAATACAAAACGGAAAATAATAACAATTAAAAACAGTATATTTTATGAGAAAAATAAATTTAACTTTAGCGATTTGCTTTCTATTGACGGCTTTCGTGCAAGCCCAATAGCCAATTTCAGATGTTGAGTACAAAGCTTTATTAGAGAAAAGCCCTTTCAACAGTGTTTATCCAAGAAATTTCACCCAAGCCTCGGATGCTTATTTTGAGTCTTCAATGAAGCTGTATTCGGAAGGTCCTATTAAAGAAAAGGAAGCGCATTTGGCAGCATTAGCCACTGCTGCAGCAACCAAATGTCAGTACTGTGTTCCGTTTCATATTGCACAAGCAAAGCGGCTAGGTGCTTCAGAAGATGAAATCAAGGCGGCGATTCAAATTGCGGCCGATGTGATGCGTATGAGTACCATGTTTTATGGCAATGAATTTGATTTAGAAGCATTTAAAGCAATGCTTAAAAATTAACAGCTTTAAACAATTTAGCTATTAAAAAAATACAACTTTTATTAGCACTGTTTTTAATTACAACGGCTACAATAAACGCCCAAGAAGAAGACCGCTTTGTATATGAATTACATTTCGAAGTTGCACAAACAGCTTCTGTTATAGATGCAGAAAAGATGTTTTTTATATTTTATGATGGATTTAAACAAAGCAAAAAGTGTACCAATGTACGTGCACTACAACACCACACAGGTGCAGGATTTCAATATAAAATTTTGGTCTATGCTAATAGCTGGGATGATTTAGATGATATGACTGTTGAGGCTCAAACCTATTTTGCTTCTAAGTATCCAGATATGATGACCTCGGCATGGCCTATGGTCCATACAGGAGATGCAGTTTATGCCGTAAGAACATCTTTTGAACAAGGATTTGTATCACAATAAATGAAAATGAGAAACTTAATTATAATATTTTGCCTCTTCGTTGGGGGCTCACTTTTTGCTCAAGTTGCAAACATTACTTATGTAACAGTTCCAAGAGAGGAAGCAGATCAATTTTTGGCTCTTCATGAGAAATTTTCAAATCTTTCTATTTCTGAAGAAAGAACCCTTCAAGGCGGTGGGCTATTTGCACATGCTTTTGCTGGGGATTACAGTTTTGCGATTTACGATTTTTATGCCTCTGCAGAAGATTTAGTAAAAGACGCAGAATTTGCAAATAAGGCTCTTGAAGCGAATATAAAAGCAATGAATTTAGATGAAGAAGGTCAAAAACAAACGACGTCTGACTATAGAACTTACACGCGCATGTATGCCGACAACCACTCCGACCAAGTTCGAATGAGCGAAGGGCTAGAGGATTTAACATACGAAGCTCAATCATTGGATTGGTCTACAAAAAAAGTTGTTGTAGTTAGTAAATACGAAGTAAAGTGGGGTAAAAACAGAGATTTCTTTGAAGGCATTGTAAATGGAAGTTTAAAAAACTTGAAAGAAAGTGGACATGCTGTTGCAGCTTATGCTAGTAGACATCTTTATGGCTCTGGAGCTGATTGGCACACCTATCAATTCTTTGATACTTGGTCAGATTTTGCTGCTTTTGAAGAAGCAAATATTGGAGTACAAATGGACGATGCAGGAAAAAAATTCTGGTCTGCTATTGAAGGTCATGATGATGAAATATTGGTTCTTATTGGAGGCCATGATCCTGAAACAAAGAAATTTGGCCTTGCCAAATAAGAACTCTTTAATTTTAAAAAAAGCCTCAACATTGTTGAGGCTTTTTTTATTTTTGTCAAAAACAATAACCAATGAAACTATTAAAAGATTTTAAAGATTTTGCTGTTAAAGGAAATATGATAGATATGGCTGTTGGAATCATTATTGGTGCTTCTTTCAATGCGATTGTTAATGTTTTGGTCAAAAACATTATTCTTCCTCCTTTATCATTGCTCTCTGACGGCATTAGTTTTGGAGAAAAGAAGATTGTATTAAGAGAAGCTAGTAGCACTGCTGCACAAGTGTCGATTGATTACGGCTTATTGATTGAAACGGTTCTGGATTTCCTCATTGTTGGCTTTACTATTTTTATTGTTGTAAAATTCATAAATAAGCTTAAAAATCAGGCCAATGATATAGAGGACCAATCCGTCTCTACACCAGTTGATATTGAATTGCTCTCAAAAATTAAAGATTTACTAGAAGCACAGAACGAGGCTCTAATTAAGAAATAGAGCTTTTTGCATAAAGCTTTGAAACATATTTTCCAATTACATCAAATTCCAAATTGACAATTGAGCCTTTTTTGAAGGTGTTAAAATTGGTATGCGCATAGGTGTATGGAATTATAGCAACACTGAACCCATTGTCTTTAGAATCAACTACAGTCAAGCTTACCCCATTTACAGTCACAGAACCTTTTTCAATAGTAACATTGCCCAAGCTTGGGTCATATTCAAAACGGAATATCCAACTCCCATTTTGTTCTTCAACCCCAATGCACTGCCCAACCTGATCCACATGCCCTTGTACCATATGCCCATCCAATCGAGCCCCAAGCTTAAGCCCACGCTCCAAGTTTACTACAGCGCCTAATTTTAGGCTATTGAGGGTGGTTTTATCTAGTGTTTCTTTTATGGCAGTTACGCTGTAGGTCGTCGGACTGAGATCAATGACTGTAAGACAAACCCCATTATGTGAAACACTTTGATCTATTTTAAGCTCTGAAGCTAACTTACTCTTTATCGTTAAATGTAAATTTGTATCCTCTTGTTTGAGTGCTTCAATTACGCCTAAATCTTCAATAATGCCAGTAAACATGTTTTTAATCATTAAATTTGCAATGTCAAAATTACGAACATTAGACATCATTTTTGATGAGAAAAGAGAAAAAAATAAAAATTGGGTTTACTATAGGTGATTTAAATGGCGTTGGAGGCGAACTCATAATCAAAACATTTGAAGATAAAAGGCTACTTGATTTTTTCACCCCTGTAGTCTATGCCTCAATGAAATCAATGTCTTTTTTAAAGCAGCATTTCCAAAGTTCTGTATTATTCAATGAGATTCCAAATGCCAATAAAGCTATAGATGGTAAACTCAATATTGTGAATGTTTGGGAAGAACAAGTGGCTATTGTATTTGGCCAAGAAACTGCTGAGGCAGGGCAGTATGCTCTTCGCTCTCTAAAAGCTGCTGTGGAAGGCCTTAAAACGGATCAAATTCAAGTCTTGGTGACTGCGCCGATTAACAAACACAACATTCAATCTGATGCATTTCAGTTTCCAGGCCACACCGATTTTTTAAACCAAGAATTGGAAGGTAAAAGCTTGATGTTTATGGTCTCCAATTCGTTGAGAGTAGGGTTACTTACAGATCATGTACCAGTAGGCGAAGTCCCAGAACATATTAATGAAGCACTTGTTTCCAGCAAAATAGATCTCATTTATCAGTCTTTAAAGTCCGATTTTGCCATAAGAACTCCTAAAATTGCTGTATTGGGAATCAATCCACATACTGGAGATAATGGCGTTATTGGATCTGAAGATGACACAGTTTTACGCCCAGCTCTAAGAAAAATCAAAGAATCAGGAAAGCTTATTTATGGCCCTTATGCAGCGGATAGTTTTTTTGGGTCCAACAATTATCAAAATTTTGATGCAATTGTGGCAACTTACCACGATCAAGGATTAATCCCCTTCAAGACCTTAACGTTCGGAAATGGCGTAAACTATACAGCTGGTCTCAACAAAGTTAGAACCTCACCTGACCACGGCACAGCCTACGATATAGCTGGACAAGGGATTGCCAATATTGACTCATTTAAAGAGGCAATTTTTACGGGTCTTAAAATTTTTAAAAATAGAAATATGGCTGCTATTTTGAATGAAAACCCACTTCAAAAGCAACCCAAAAAGAGAAAATAAAAAAAGCGGAGTTGAGGCAAAACCTAAAAAAAATGTATATATTTGCACGCTCGAATATGCAGAATAATGAAGCCATTAAAAGCATTTGATGTACAATTTGTAGGACTTAAGCTTGGCGCGCATATTTTCGAGTACGATATAGAGCATACGTTCTTTGAACATTTTGAGTACGACGAGTTTAATGACGTCCAATTAAAAACAACCCTAAAATTTCAAAAAAAGACAACTCTATTGGAGTTGGATTTTGAAGTTGAAGGTACAGTCAATGTAAATTGCGACCTCACTAACGAAGCCTTTGACCTGCCAATCAAATCTAATTTTAGTTTGATTGTCAAATTTGGTTCAGAATATAACGATGATAACGAAGAGATATTAATTGTTCCTCATGAAGAATTTAAAATCAACGTTGCACACTATATCTACGAATTTATTGTGTTGTCTGTTCCACAAAAACGACTTCACCCAGGCATTGAAGATGGATCACTTAACTCGGACATACTTGAAACACTAGAAGACTTAAGCCCAAAAAGCTTAGACAATAAAAATTCTGACAAAGACATTGATCCGCGTTGGGATTCATTAAAAAAATTATTAACGGATAAATAATATAAAAAATGGCACATCCTAAAAGAAAAATCTCCAAAACAAGAAGAGATAAAAGGCGTACCCATTACAAGGCATCTACGCCACAGATAGCGACATGCCCAACAACTGGTGAAGCACACTTATACCACAGAGCACATTGGCATGAGGGGAAGTTATATTATAGAGGACAAGTCCTTATCGATAACACCGCTGCTGAAGAAAATGCGGCATAAAGCACAAACGTATTCTGATAAAAAAAACGCTCATTGAGCGTTTTTTTTTAATTTAAAAATTACAATTTTTGCTTCATTTTGAACAAAAAGCAGTACTTTTGAACCGTTTTTTAATGTTTTTGAGCACTTTTTCGTCAAAATCTATGAATTAAATAAAACGCATATGAGCAAAATCTCAGCAGTAATTACAGCTGTAGGTGCCTACGTTCCTGAATTTGTACTCACCAATGCCATGTTAGAAAATATGGTAGAGACAAATGACGAGTGGATTACCACAAGAACAGGAATCAAAGAACGAAGAATACTCAAAGCTGAGGGCAAGGGGACATCTTTTTTAGCGATCAAAGCTGCTCAGAATTTGATTCAGAAAGCTAGTCTAGACCCAGCCACAATCGATTTGGTTATCGTAGCTACGGCAACACCAGACATGAAGGCGGCCTCCACGGCCTCTTATACGGCCACACAAATTGGCGCAACAAATGCTTTTTCTTATGATATGGATTCTGCATGTTCTAGTTTTCTTTTTGGAATGTCAACAGCAGCGAGTTACATAGAATCAGGGCGCTATAAAAAAATACTCCTTATCGGAGCAGATAAAATGTCTTCAATTGTTAACTATAAAGACCGTACGACCTGTATCATTTTTGGCGATGGTGCTGGTGCAGTTTTGTTCGAGCCAAACGAAGAAAATCTTGGTTTGCAGGACGAATATCTTAGGACAGACGGTTCAGGCCGATCGTTTCTCCAAGCCACATATGGCGGGTCTTCTCATCCAATAACTCATGATGTTTTAGACAATGGAGGACATTATGCTTTTCAAGAAGGGCGAACAGTTTTTAAAAATGCTGTTTCCAACATGGCCGGCGCAGCAGTTAAAATATTGGAACGCAATAAGCTTACGAAAGATGATGTGCAGTGGTTGGCAGCTCACCAAGCCAACAAACGCATCATCGATGCTACTGCAAACAGAATGGGTTTGGTGGATGATAAAGTAATGCTCAATATTGAAAAATATGGAAACACAACCTCAGCAACTCTTCCATTACTTATTAATGACTATGAAGATCAACTAAAAAAAGGGGATAACATAATATTTGCTGCTTTTGGAGGCGGCTTCAGTTGGGGAGCTATTTATCTTAAATGGGCCTACACAAAACCAAAAACTAACTAATACTAAATACTATAATTATGGATTTAAAAGAAATTCAAAATTTAATCAAATTTGTTGCTAAGTCTGGAGCAAGCGAGGTAAAGCTTGAAATGGATGATGTGAAAATCACAATCCGTACAGGCAATGAGTCAGACACAAAACAAGTTCAGCAAGTGACTGTTCCTGTTCAAATGCCAACAGCACCAGTTGCGCAAGCACCAGTAGCTGCTCCGTCCACTGCTGAAACTCCGAAAGCTGAAACTGCTGCTGAAGATGCAAAGTACATCACTATTAAATCTCCAATCATTGGTACATTCTACAGAAGACCTTCACCAGACAAACCGATTTTCGCAGAAGTTGGTCAATCTATTGCTGAAGGCGATGTGTTATGTATTATTGAAGCGATGAAGCTCTTCAATGAAATTGAATCTGAAATATCAGGTAAAATTGTCAAAATACTTGTCGACGACGCTTCACCTGTAGAATTTGATCAGCCTTTATTTTTGGTAGACCCTTCTTAATTTGAATTCTAAAAGTAATGAGAAATTACTTTAAAAGAAGAAATTAACATTTTAAAATCAACAAGATATGTTTAAAAAAATATTAGTCGCAAACCGAGGAGAAATTGCGCTAAGGGTCATTAGAACTTGTAAAGAAATGGGCATCCAAACTGTAGCAGTTTATTCTACAGCAGATGCAGAAAGTTTACACGTCAAATTTGCTGACGAGGCTGTTTGTATTGGTCCTGCCTTAAGTAGTGAATCATATTTAAAGGTAGCTAATATCATCGCTGCAGCAGAAATCACAAATGCAGATGCAATCCATCCAGGATATGGCTTCTTATCAGAAAATGCGCGTTTTTCTAAAATATGTGAAGAGCACGGTATAAAATTTATTGGTGCCTCGCCAGAAATGATTGACCGTATGGGTGACAAAGCCAATGCAAAAGCCACTATGAAAGCTGCAGGTGTACCGTGTGTCCCCGGAAGTGAAGGTGTAATTGAGACCTTCAGTGAATGTAAAAAAACAGCTAAGAAGACTGGCTATCCAGTGATGCTTAAAGCTTCTGCTGGAGGTGGCGGAAAAGGAATGCGTGCAGTTTGGAAAGAAGAAGATCTAAAAAATGCTTGGGATTCTGCACGACAAGAATCAAAAGCTGCTTTTGGAAATGATGACATGTATATGGAAAAACTCATTGAAGAACCAAGACATATTGAAATCCAAATTATTGGAGATTCAAACGGAAAAGCTTGTCATTTATCAGAAAGAGATTGCTCTATTCAAAGACGTCATCAAAAACTGACAGAGGAAGTTCCTTCTCCATTTATGACGGACGCTTTGAGAAAAAAAATGGGTGAGGCTGCTGTAAAAGCTGCTGAATTTATCAAGTATGAAGGTGCGGGTACAGTAGAGTTTTTGGTGGATAAACACAGAAACTTCTACTTTATGGAGATGAATACTAGAATTCAAGTGGAGCACCCTATTACTGAGCAGGTTATTGATTTTGACCTTATTAGAGAGCAAATTTTGGTTGCTTCAGGTGTAGCTATTTCAGGAAAAGATTATTTCCCCAATTTACATTCAATCGAATGCCGAATCAATGCTGAAGATCCATTTAATGACTTTAGACCCTCACCGGGCAAAATCACCACATTACATTCTCCAGGAGGCCATGGTGTTCGTCTGGATACCCACGTATATGCGGGTTATATTATTCCACCGAATTACGATTCAATGATTGCTAAACTCATCACCACTGCTCAAACTCGCGAGGAAGCCATATTCAAAATGAAAAGAGCTTTAGACGAATTTGTGATTGAAGGCATAAAAACAACAATTCCTTTCCACAGACAACTGATGGATCATCCAGATTATATTGCGGGTAATTATACCACAAAATTCATGGAAGATTTTGTTATCGAATCACCTAATTAACTCCTTTTATAAACTCCGAATATTTTCGGAGTTTTTTTATGAAAACCACTAACTTTAGACCATGAATTTATCCTATTGGGAACAAAAAGAATGGTTAAGTAATATTGACTTTACAATTGTAGGGAGTGGTATTGTGGGTTTGTGCACAGCAGTTTTTCTAAAACAGCGTTTTCCAAACTCAAAAATAGTAGTTTTGGAACGAGGAATTCTTCCTCAAGGAGCAAGTACAAAAAATGCAGGCTTCGCATGCTTTGGAAGCTTGAGTGAGCTTATTGATGATATGGAAGCGCATTCGGCAGATGAGGTGCTTGAATTATTAAAGAAGCGAGTTGAAGGGCTTAAGTTGCTTAGACAATTGTTAGGGGACGATCAAATCGGGTATCAAGCACATGGAGGCTATGAACTATTTCTAAAAAAAGATTTAGAGCTTTATAATTCTTGCATTGATCAAATGAACGCTATTAATTCGATGTTGATGCCTGTATTCAAGGAGAAAGTTTTTTCAGTTTATACTAACAAATTTAACTTCAATGGGGTTCTTCCAAATTACTTGTATAATAAATTTGAAGGCCAAATCGATACCGGTAAAATGATGAAGTCTTTGCTTCTTAAAACACAAAGTTTAGGGGTTTTGATTTTAAATGGAGTAAGCGTCGATTCGTTTCAGGAGGCAAATAATACAGTTTATATAAAAACCAATCAATTTGAATTTGAGTCTTCCCAAATGGTGATTGCAACCAATGGATTTTCAAACAAACTACTAGTGCTAGATTTAAAGCCTGCCCGCGCTCAGGTATTGGTTACAAAGCCCATTGACGCACTTCATATAAAAGGGACTTTCCACTTCGATCGAGGGTATTATTACTTTAGAAACATCAATAATAGAATTCTTTTTGGTGGTGGTCGAAATTTGGATTTCGCTAATGAAACGACAACGGCTATGGTAACAACGTCTTTAATTCAATCCGACCTAGAGACGATCTTAAAAACTATTATTTTACCAAACACAAAGATAGAAATTGAGCAGAAGTGGTCGGGTATAATGGGGATAGGACATCATAAAACACCCATTGTCCGTCAACACTCTAACCGAGTTTTTATAGGGGTGCGTATGGGTGGCATGGGCATTGCCCTTGGGGCTGCAGTTGCTAAAGCAATAGCTAATTTAGTTCCATAAGAAAAGCCGCTCTTTAAAAGCAGCTTTTCTTATACTTTTAAAAAAAGTTAATTCACTTCAAAAGTTATTTTTAAATTGACCCTAAATTCGTCAACATCCCCGTTATTGACGGTGGCACTTTGATCTTGTACATAGACAGACCGTATGTTTTTAACAGTTTTTAAAGCGTGTTGAATTGCTTTTTTTGTGGCGTCTTCCCAACTCTTGTTGGAATTAGATAATACTTCGATAACTTTAAGAATTCCCATAATAATAGATTTTAGGTTAAGAATGATTCAGAATATAAATATAAAAAAATATTTCAGAATCTAACCGTTCAAAGCGATAACCGAACTGATTTTGTCACCCATCATTTCTTTAAGAATTGCTTCAATGCCATTTTTCAACGTAAATGTCGAAGAAGGGCACCCACTACATGCTCCTTGTAGAACCACTCGTACTGTTTTACTTTCTGCAGCATAGGAATCAAACATAATATTTCCCCCATCGCTTGCGACTGCGGGTTTTACATGCTGCTCAAGGATGTTTATTATTTCTTTGGAGATATCATCTAATTTTTCATAGGCTTTGTCCAGTTGTTCAGTTGTTTTTTCAAGTTCTTCTGTTGCTGAGCTTAGAATCATTTGTTTTCCTTGCTCAATGTAGGTTTTGATAAAAGACCGAAGTTCAAGAGTGATGTCCTCCCATTCTATCACATCAAATTTTGTTATTGACACAAAGTTTTTTTCTAAAAAGGCAGACTTCACAAATGGAAACTGAAACAAAGCGGTTGCAAATGGTGAGTGCTTTGCCTCTTCAATTGAACCAAATTCAAATGACGAATTGACTAAATTTTTATTAGCTACAAATTTCAATACCGCTGGATTTGGTGTGCTTTCAGCGTAGATGGTAACTGGACTCTTTTTTGATTTTTCTTCAATTACTACAACACCATCATTGTTGAGGTAATCTTGTATTTGTGTTGCCACCTCGTTTTGCACATCACTCCAGGCTACGATATCATAGCGTTCTA
The DNA here is from genome assembly GCA_027593245.1 of Bacteroidota bacterium. GTDB lineage: Bacteria > Bacteroidota > Bacteroidia > Flavobacteriales > Flavobacteriaceae > UBA3537. The sequence continues at coordinate 10,295 of JAQCJC010000057.1, forward strand.
TAGCAACAAAATTACCCGATATGTAAACTTTTTTGACAAAAGGCAGATAAAACAATTGTTGTGCTAAGGGGGAGTTTTTGGCTTCATCTATATTGGCATATTCAAAGCTATCGTATTGAACAAGGAATGTATTAGCTTCGAATTTTAATATTTTTGGATTGCTCGTTTCTTGAGTCGTAATGTCAATGGAATTCATGGCATTTTTTTTGCAAAGATACTAAAGAAATCTATTGCGGTACTTAAATTTAACTTATCATAATAACACAAAGAGCAGTCTTTTGGAATTCAATATTAAAAACAAATTAATATATTTGGTTAATACGTAAATTATTGTGAAGGTATTTATCCCCATTTTTTTATTGACTTTAGTATGCAGTTTTTCTGCCTTAGCTCAGGAAATTAATATGCAACAGGGCACTATAAATCAATGTGGCGGTACTCTTTATGATACTGGAGGGGTTGGTGCTAATTACGCAAATAGTGAGGACATAACACTGACGATCTGCGCTGAAAATCCTGGTGATGCAGTTCATTTAGATTTTACTTTTTTTGACACTCAAAATGGCGCTGATATTCTAACTATTTACAATGGCGCTGACATTACTGCTTCAATTTTAGGGAACTATTCTGGTACAAACACACCAGGGCAAGTTCTTGCAACAAATACTTCAGGTTGTCTAACACTAACTTTTAAAAGTGATGGGGCTATATCAGCAGGAGGTTTTGCAGCAATAATTAGTTGTGCAACCCCCTGTCAAGATATTGAGGCGATTATCGACGCTACAGACCCACTTCCAAGTTTGGGAGGAAACTTGGTAATTAATCAAGGAGACTCTGTTAATTTCACAGGAGATGCTACCTTTTCTTTAGATGGTACCGGTGCAACTTATGATTGGGATTTTGGAGATAGTTCAGTTGATTCTGGACAGAATGTAAGTCACAATTTCTCCACGATTGGAACATTTACGGTCACGCTAAATGTAACGGATACTAACCCAACGGGATGCTCAGATTCGACTACTATTGTGGTTCAAGTCCTTGGACCTTATTTGTTAGTTGACCAATCCACGTACACAGTTGAAGAGTTAGTTCAGGATATATTAGTCAACAGCGCTTGTGCTGAAATCACAAACATAATTTCTTCTACAGGTACTGATTTTGGGGCAAATGAACCAAATGGGATTGGTTATTTTTCTGGAAATGGCGTTTCTTTCCCTTTTACAGAAGGTATTGTTTTAACTACTGGGGATGCCAAAGAAGCAGAGGGCCCAGAATCAGGCAATTCATTAGGTGCCGGGACAACCCAATGGCCTGGCGATTTAGATTTAGAAAATGCTATTCCCGATCTTAGCCCAGGCCAAACAACAAATGCAACTTTCATACAATTTGATTTTGTTCCTTTGGCTAATTCCATTATCTTCAATTTTGTTTTTGCCTCTGAAGAATATGGCACATATCAGTGTGAATATACAGATGCCTTTGCATTTCTCTTAACGAATAATGACACTAATCAAACAACCAATCTAGCATTAGTTCCAGAGACTACAGATCCAATTTCTGTACTTAGTGTTCGCAATGGCGCATATAACCAAGGCTGCCAATCTTCTAATGAAGAGTTTTTTGCTGCTTATTACGGCGCTGGAGGGTTACCTGCAATTGATAGTCCGATTAATTTTATTGGCCATACCGTAAGAATGACTGCACAATCTCAAGTTATTCCCAATACAAGTTATTCAATAAAGCTTGTCATTGCTGACGATGGTAACGGTTTTGGAGATACTATATATGATGCTGCTGTATTTTTGGAAGCAGGGAGTTTTGATTTGGGGGGAGATCTTGGAGACGATGTCACTATCGAAAGCGGTACAGCATTGTGCTTAGGGGATTCTCTTACTTTAGATACTCAATTTCCAGATGCTCAGCATACATGGTATCTTAACGAAGTTGAAATTGAAGGGGAAAATTTATCAACGCTTGAAGTCAGACTTGCAGGCACCTATTCTGTTGACATTTCTTTTGGTGCAGATTGTGTCGCCTCAGACTCAATACTCGTTGAATATAAGCTTTCACCAAGTATTGAAGCTATTTCTAATTTGACTGCCTGCAATTCAGCAAACCCCACATTTGATCTTTCTGATAACAATACACTTATTTTAGGGACCCAAGACCCACTAGATTATAATATTACCTATCATAAAACACCTGATGACGCTCAAAATGACCTTACGCCTATTTTAACATACACCAATTATGCGCCAATTTCTAATCCCGAATCGATATACGTCCGAATAGAAGACGCTTTGACAGGGAGCTGTTTTCTAACAAGTTCATTTGATCTGATTCTTATGGATAGTCCGCCAATTTCTGATGTTGGGGATTTAGTTTTGTGTGACGATGTAACCAATGATGGAATTGAAGAATTTAATCTAGAAGCACAAAATACAGACATTTTAGGCACTTTAAATCCTGACAATTATAATGTCACTTATTATACCACTTATGAAGATGCAACTTTACCTGAAAACTCTTTACCGAATCTTTACAGCTCTGTAACCGATCAAGCCATATACGTAAGAATTGATACTGTGGATGATGAAAATTGTTTTAGTGTCAGTCCTGATCCTTTGTTTAATTTGATTGTAACTAATAAAGCTACTGCCGCAGCGCCA
>JAQCJC010000058.1 GCA_027593245.1 Bacteroidota bacterium
AACTACATGGCACAAGTTAATTACAGTGCTTTAGGATATGGACTCCGCGCACTTATTACAGTTCGTGCTTTTATGGGGCGACTGAAACCTTTTCTACATCAAGTTAAGTCCTATAAAGAAGTGATTAACTGCTACAGGGTTACAGGAAATGAAAATATTGTTATGGAAGTTGTTTTTGAGAACCAACAGCATTTAGAAATATTCATTGATGAGCTTATAACTTATGGCGAAACAAAAACACAAATTATCCTCTCCAATGTTGTTGCACATCATCCAATTGATAAAATTTAATTTATGTCAGCGTTTATAAAATTCAGTTCTTTTTTTATTTGTGTATTCTTGATGGCTCTATCTTGTACCCCAAAAAAAATTCCTGTACAGTACAATTCTGAATTTCAAAAGAAAATGAACGAGCAGTTTAAGGATGCTTCAAGCTCTCCGTTGAAGCCCAAAGATTTGAAAGAGTTTACCTCACTTTCTTTTTTTCCTATCGATTCTGTTTTTGTGGTTAAAGCTAAACTAACATCAACTCCCGACTCTGATTATTTTGACATGAAAACTAACACAGCTTTAGTGACCAAGGAGCGTATTTATGGGGTATTGTCTTTCAAATTATTAAGCCAGTATGTAGAACTAAATGTGTATCAAGGAATCGACTCCATAGCATCAAACCCGAATTATCTTTTCCTTCCCTTTTTAGACGATACCAATGGCAATACTACTTACGGAGGTGGACGATATATGGACTTAGCGATTCCTAAAGGCGATAGTTTATGGCTCGATTTCAATACAGCTTACAACCCTTATTGTGAGTATAATGAGCTGTACTCTTGCCCGATTGTTCCTCGTCAAAATTATATACCTATTGAAGTTAGAGCAGGCTTAAAGCGCTTCAAGTAATATCAAATATTTTTAGATATAAATAATCCTAAAATTACTGCAAATACGCCCAAAAAAAGAGATCCGATAGTGTAAACCAAAAATTGAGTATAATCTCCTGTTTTTAAGAAATTTTGATTTTCTAAAGCAAATGCTGAAAAAGTGGTGAAACCTCCACAAAACCCAGTAACCAATAGTAGTGTTTGGGTCTCAGAAAGGCCGCCATTTTTAAGCCCTAAACCCATTAAAACTCCAATAAGTATACTACCAATGATATTGACTGTTAGGGTTGCGGTTGGGAATGTACCCAATGGACTTTGAAATACCTTTCCTATAAGATAACGTAACATGCTTCCAACACCACCACCCAAAAATACCAGCAAAGCGTATTTCATATTATTTCTGTTTTAATTTTTTTTGAAAGGATAAAAATTATGTTCCTAAAGCTCTTACAAAACTAAATTATAAATTTCTTTGTTATACCACATCAACAAATTAATTTTATATTTTTTTAAAAAAACTTATATTCGTGCACATTCACAATTCAAACAAAATCTTAATACTATTTCTTATGAAACCTATTTGTAAATTTATGTTCATATTTTTTGCATTTGCTCAATTGTTTTTTTCATGCAATACAGAAAGTACGTTGTCATCCTCAGATGATTTATACATCGAAGTTGATGTCGAAAATTTTCCTTACATGGTCGAGCAATTTGCTGATCTTAAAATCTTACGTTATCAATTACCCGGTTGGAAAAGCTTATCTTTAGACGAGCAGAAATTAGTTTACTACTTAACGCAAGCGGGTCTCTCTGGAAGAGATATTATGTGGGATCAAAACTACAGGCACAACCTAACAATCCGCCAAGCATTAGAAACAATTTACACCACTTTTGATGGTGACAAGACTACTGAAGATTGGAGCGCTTTTGAAATCTATCTCAAACGAGTTTGGTTTAGTAATGGGATTCACCATCATTACAGCAATGCAAAATTAAAACCTGAATTTTCAGAAGACTATCTAAAATCTTTACTCGACGCAACAACAGCATCCTTAGAGGGAGAGGCGTTTGATGTAATCTTCAATGAAAAAGATGCTAAAAAAGTCAATCAGGCAAAGGACGTAGATAATGTTTTGGCATCAGCAGTTAATTTTTATGGGCCAGACATTACCAACAATGATGTAGAAACATTTTATGCAGCCAAAGTTTCACCCAATCCCAATAAACCCCTTTCTTTTGGTTTGAATTCACAATTGGTCAAAGAAAATGGAGTTGTCAAAGAACGAGTTTATAAATCTGGGGGGCTCTATGGAACAGCTATTGATGAAATTGTCAATTGGTTGGAGTTAGCAAAAGGGGTAGCTGAAAACAAAGCACAAGGCGATGCTCTAGCACTACTCATCTCGTATTACAAAACGGGGGATTTACAGACCTGGGATGATTATAACGTGGCTTGGACTGCTGCAACTGAAGGTAATATTGATTACATCAACAGCTTTATTGAAGTTTATAACGATCCGTTGGGGTATAGAGGATCTTACGAAACAATTGTCCAAATAAAAGATTTCGATATGTCTGCTAAAATGGCTGTGCTCTCTGAAAATGCACAGTGGTTTGAGGATAATTCACCATTAATGCCTGAGCACAAAAAGAAAAATGTAGTTGGTGTAAGTTACAAGACAGTTAATGTTGCAGGAGAAGCTGGTGACGCTTCACCATCAACTCCGATAGGTGTTAACCTGCCAAATGCAAATTGGATTCGTGCAGAAGTGGGAAGTAAGTCTGTTTCTTTGGGTAACATAATCAATGCTTACAATAACTCTGGGAGTTCAGGGCGATTGAAAGAATTTGTTCACGACGATGAAGAATATGAACTTGAGAAAAAATACGGACAATTGGCCGATAAGCTCCACACTGCCCTTCACGAGGTCGTTGGTCACGCATCTGGGCAATTGAATCCAGGCGTAGGCGAAACAAAAGAAACACTAAAAAATTATGCATCAACACTAGAAGAAGGACGTGCCGATTTGGTAGGGCTATACTACTTGTACGATTCAAAACTTCAAGAACTTGGTTTAGTAGAGGATTGGAAAGCTGTTGGAATGGCGGCTTTTGACGGATATATTAGAAATGGCCTAATGACCCAGCTTATTCGTTTAGAACTTGGGGATGATGTAGAAGAAGCACACATGCGCAATAGACAATGGGTAAGTGCTTGGGCTTTTGAAAAAGGACAAAAAGATAATGTTATTGAAAAAGTCACTAGAGATGGTAAAACGTATTTCAATATCAACGATTATGATAAACTTCACGAGCTTTTTGGACAATTATTAAGAGAAACACAGCGCATTAAATCCGAAGGTGATTTTAAGGCTGTTCAAGCCTTGGTAGAGGGCTATGGCGTGAAAGTTGACCAAGCGATACATGCGGAAGTTTTAGAAAGAAACAAGCAATTTAAATCTGCGCCTTATGGTGGATTTGTCAATCCTGTACTGGAGCCCGTAACCGATGAAAATGGCGCTATTTCTGAGATTAAAGTGAATTATGCAAAAGACTTTAAAAGTCAAATGCTTTATTATTCAAAACAGTACAACTTTTTACCAAACTTAAACTAAAAGGATAGTCTTTTGGATTAAAAAAATTAAAGGCCGCTTGTAGTTTTATAGGTGGCCTTTAAACTGCTTGCTAATGGTAACATATAAATTTCAGTGGTGTTCTTTATGCTATTATTTTCAGACTGTAGGATTAGTTTTTATAACTCAATGGCCACAAAATTTAGCCTTTTGTATGTATTGAATTTATACCATGTTGGTTGCAGCTAAGATAATTTATCTAATATTCATCGGGGGTTTCTTTCAAAAAGTCGCCCCCTGTGGTAGACCTTGTGCAATCTGGATTCCATCTTTCGCATTTTGTACAATAATCACCATTTGGAAGGCAACCACAGCAATGTGAGCAAGAACTTGAAGTGCACGTAGTACCTCCTAGCATCATAAATCGACTTGTAGTCTCATTGGTTTTTAAGTTATTACTCACATTTTCGACTAATGCAACAGTTGATGCTGAATTATCACTATTATGAAATCTAAGGTAAAAATTATTTTCATTTTCTATTAATTCTGAGGTAATTGCAACTTTGTTGAGTCCTATTTTCTTTGAGTAAATATTGAATGACTTAATTAATAACTCATCAGATATTAAATTTAGGTTTTTTTGTACATCCACATATGCTACTTCATTTCCTGAAAATTTATTAATATTAAAATTTTGCTCCATTGTTTTTAATACATTTAATGAATTATGATGATTGCTGTCACATGCTATCAATAATGATGATGTGAATAGAAATAAGAATACTTTTTTCATGTTTTTAGTATTTAATTGTTAAAATCTAAACTCTATAAGTTTAAGGTCATTATAGTTTAGGTTGTGAATTACACACTTTAGACCTGTTGGTTTTCATTCTTCATACAAAAGAGTCAATTCCTATATTAATTTTCCGTAAGTCGGATGAACTTTAAATTGTTCTTTTCGTTGCACAAATGACTACCAACTATATATATGCATTGCGTATATCATTTTCAGGTTGTTATGCTATGTTCTTGTAAATCAATACAGTAGCTTGTTTTTATAGCGTATATCGATTTTCCAAAAGCGAAACATTTACACTTCCCTAATGTGTTAGTCACAGAAAACATTAAAAAGTCACATTTTTTGGAAATTTTTTTTGAGAAGTGGTTCTATAAAAAAAGAATATTGTTTTTTCGAGTCGTATAGTTAGCTTAAGCTATCAGCGTACAACTGCTAAAGTGTTTTATTATGGAATAAAGGAATCCAAGGGTTTTTTAGTAGCCCAAAAGAAATTTAATAGCGGTAATACCCAAAATAAAACTAATAAAAATTAAAAGAATCCAAAGACTGCCTTTGTAGTATTTTTTGTTTAAAGCCGCATCTTTTTTGTAGGACATAAAAACGATGACCGCAAAAACGATGGCAAAAAGAATTCCGAAAATTAGTTGTCCTCGACTAAACATAATTGTGTATTTTTAGTATTTGAATTCTATTACAAAATTACAAAAATTAAATATATGAAAGACAAAATAAAAGCGGTTCAACGTTTTCATGAGGCCTTTAAAATTGGCTATAGAACTTCACCAAAAGCCAATTTAGGTGCTGCAAAAAACCAACTCCGATTTGACTTGATGAAAGAGGAAAATGAAGAGTATTTTGAAGCGGCACAAAACAATGATCTTGTGGAGGTTGCCGATGCCCTTGGTGATATGCTTTATATTCTGTGTGGGACTATTATTGAGCATGGACTACAACACAAAATAGAAGCTGTTTTCGAGGAAATTCAACGCAGTAATATGAGTAAACTTGGAGAAGATGGCCAACCCATATACAGAGACGATGGAAAAGTTCTAAAAGGCCCAAATTATTTCAAGCCAAACATAGCATCTATTCTCAAATAGTCAAACGACGTTATTATACTTTAAATCGCCAACCAAATGGATCGTCAGCAGTGTTGGTTTGGATGGATGTTATTTTTTCCTTTAAAAAACTAGCATAAGATTTTTCTAGTACTGGAAGATGATAATCTTGATCTCTAAAACCAAATGACGAAATAGGAGAGATGACTGCTGCTGTACCAGCACCAAACATTTCTTTGAGTCTCCCACTTTTTGAAGCCTCAATAACCTCTTTTACAGTAAATTTTCTAACTTCAACAGCAATGCCTTCAGCGTTGGCAATATCAATGATACTTTTTCGTGTTACACCATCTAAAATACGGTCACTGGTTGGACCAGTAATTAGTGTATCGTTAATTCGTATGAAGATATTCATTGCACCAGCTTCTTCAATATGTTCATGGGTATTGTCGTCAGTCCAAATTACCTGATTGTATCCTCTTTCAATAGCCAGTTGTGTAGGGTAGAATTGACCAGCATAGTTACCACCTGCTTTTGCATAACCAACACCGCCGTTGGCAGCTCTTGAGTATTTTTCTTCAATAAGAACACTAACTTTTCCAGAAAAATATGGTCCAGAGGGTGCCGTAGCAATCAAAAAACGATAGCCATCTGCAGGTGAGGCATGAAAACCTTCACCTGTTGCAAAAATAATAGGACGAATGTACAACGAGCTTCCTGTTGTTGTCGGAATCCAATCATTGTCCACTTTTAATAATGCTTTTAGACCTTCAAAAAACACTTCTTTAGGAAGCTCAGGAATGGCCAAACGTTTGGCCGATTTGTTTAAACGGTTAAAATTTTCTTCAGGACGAAACAACCATGTATTTAATTTGCTGTCTTTGTAAGCTTTCATTCCTTCAAAAATAGACTGCCCGTAATGGAAAATTTTAGCGGAAGGCATTAGTGACATTGCCTGAAACGGAATAATTTCAGCTTGTCCCCAAGTCCCATTTTTGTAGTCGCATATAAGCATATGATCGGAAAAAACACTGCCAAAACCTAAATTTTCAAAATCAATTTCAATTAGCTTTGACTGTTTTACTTTAGTCGTCTTTATTGAGCTCATATTATTTATATTTTCTGAATCTAAATTTAATACAAAATTACTAAAATTACTGCTGAAAAAACACAACATTCCCAAAAGTTATTATCTTTAGATCTTTAACAAACAGACGAGCAATGAAAAAAAATCTAATCATCATTTTTGCCTTTATTTTTGTTTTTTCTTGTAAAGAAAAACAAAACAATCGCGTTCCGGTTAAATTACAATCCAATACCTATGATTTATTCGGCCATGGATTTGAAACAGATTCAATTTTATCGATAGCACAGCTCTCTGAAAAAGCTATAAATTTAGGGGACACCCTTAAATTGACTCTTAAAGGAAAAATCAAAGATGTATGTTCAAAAAAAGGATGTTGGATGACTTTATCTATGCCAAATGAAACTGATATGATGGTTCGCTTCAAAGATTATGGTTTTTTTGTGCCTTTAGATGCCAGTGGTGAAGTTATTGTCAATGGAAAAGCATTTTTTTCAGAAACCTCGATAGAAGATTTACGCCACTATGCAGAAGATGCTGGAGCCTCTGCTGAAGATATTGCTGCCATAGTATCTTCTAAAGTTTCTTACAACTTTGAAGCAGACGGAGTTTTAATTAGTCAATAATAGCAGTGAAGCGTTCCATTATTACCACGGCAGATGGCTCCAAAACTATTCAAATTGAAGATTGGAATGAACAGTATCATTCTGTGCACGGTGCGCTTCGAGAAGCCAAGCATGTTTATATCAAAATGGGTTTGCATCATTTTTTGAATGATAACCCAAATCAAAAACAATTATCAGTTTTGGAACTTGGATTTGGTACAGGTCTTAATGCTATGCTTACGGCAACTGATAAAACGGCTCAACATAAATTAATTAGTTATCACGGGATTGAGGCCTACCCAATTTCACTTAAGGAATTAGAGGCCCTCGACTATGATGCTTTATTTGAATCGACGATCACATTTAATCAACTTCATGAAATCCCATGGAATCAAACTCATAAAATTTCATCTAATTTTCAACTTAATAAGCGCCAGGAGTTTTTTTCCGAGCTGAGTGAATCCGAGCTCTTTGATGTTGTTTATTTTGATGCATTTGGTCCACGTGTTCAACCAGATCTTTGGACGACGGATATGTTCGAACGCGTTTACAAATCAATGCGTCCTAATGGAATTTTAGTTACTTATTCGGCAAAAGGTAGTGTGCGCCGTTCCATGCAAGAAGTAGGATTCGTGGTTGAGCGACTGCCTGGACCACCAGGGAAAAGAGAAATGCTAAGGTCTTCAAGGCCAGCCAAAGCTTATTAGGCCTTGATTTTTTAACCAAATAAGCATAAATAATTGTTAAAGCACATTTTTTAACACAACTCTGGCATAGTAATCAATAATTTAGCTCGATGGCTGAAACTATTTTGATTACAGGAGCAACAGGTTTGGTGGGTAAAGCACTCACCAAGGTCTTGTTAGTTCAAGGATACGAAATAAATGTTCTTACTACTCAAAAGCGATTGTTGGGTTCAAAAAACAACATCCATTACTTTTTTTGGAATCCTCAATCTAATGATATTGATTCAAAATGTTTTAACAAAGTAAGTACTGTAATTAATCTTGCCGGTAGTCCAATTGCTCAGCGCTGGACTAAATCAACAAAATCTTCGATATTAAATAGTAGGGTACAATCATTAAACACCTTAGCTAATGCTATTAGAGAACATAAAATTAATATTAAACAACTTATTTCGGCCAGTGCCATAGGAATTTACCCAGATTCAAAAACACATTATTACGAAGAAAAAAACGTCAATTCTGTAGGGTCTTCATTCCTAAGTTACGTTGTTCAGCAGTGGGAGGCTGCAACGCATCAATTTCAATCAATGGGCATCAAAACTACTTTGTTGCGTATCGGAATAGTACTGGATAACAAAGGGGGCGCTCTTCCAAAAATAGCAACACCCATTCAAAATTATTATGGTGCAGTTCTCGCATCAGGAGAACAATGGCAGTCATGGATTCATATAGAGGATTTAGTGCGTCTTTTTATCCATATTCTTGAATCGAGATTAGAGGGTGTTTACAATGCTGTAGCACCAAACCCTGTTCAGCAAGTTGAATTGACAAAAGCAATTGCACATGTTTTAAAGAAACCACTATTCCTTCCTAATATTCCGGAATTTATGCTCAAACTAATATTTGGCAGTATGAGTTCTGTGGTGCTTGAGAGCCAACGTGTTTGTTCAAAAAAGATACAATCTACAGGGTTCAAGTTTACATATCACGAATTGTCAGCAGCTGTAGATAACCTTTTGACTTAAGATATTAAACTTGCACAAGATAATTTTTTTAATTTTTTTTTGTGACATTATGACATTATATACAGAATGGCAGTACTTTTGCCATCATTAAACCAAATAAATTAACTTGTTTTAAAATGACCAAAAAGGCAACAAAGCAAAAGGCAAAAGAAAAGGATGAAAAAAGGGCGGAAGTAGAAATTTCTGTTGAAGATCAGCTCAAAGAAGAATTAGCTCAAGAAAAAGATAAGTTTTTACGTTTATTCGCTGAATTTGAAAATTATAAGCGTCGTACTTCTAAAGAACGTGTAGAGTTATTTTCAACTGCTAGTCAAGACGTTATTCAGGCACTATTGCCTGTTTTGGATGATTTTGATCGTGCCATGTTAGAAATTTCGAAGCACAAAGAATCAGAACTATCTAAAGGAGTAGAATTGATTCAGAATAAATTAAATAACACATTACAACAAAAGGGACTCAGCATCATAGTAGTTCAAAAGGGTGATGATTTTAATGCCGATGATCATGAAGCTATCACTCAAATTCCTGCACCAACTGAGGACTTAAAAGGAAAGGTAATAGACATCATTGAACAGGGGTATAAATTAGGGGAAAAGGTGATTCGTTTCCCAAAAGTAGTCATTGGACAATAAAAAAATCCATTAATTCATGGCAAAACAGGATTATTACGAAGTATTAGGGGTGAGTAAAAATGCCTCTGCGGCAGAGATTAAAAAGGCCTACAGAAAAATGGCTATTAAATACCACCCTGATAAAAATCCAGACGATAAGTCTGCTGAGGAAAAGTTTAAAGTTGCTGCTGAGGCCTATGAGGTTTTGAGTAATGCTGATAAAAAGGCGCGTTACGATCAATTCGGGCATCAAGCTTTTGAAGGAGCAGGTGGTTTTGGAGGTGGCTCCATGAATATGGATGACATTTTTAGTCAGTTTGGCGATATTTTCGGAAGTGCCTTCGGCGGTGGTGGCGGATTTGGTGGATTTGGCGGACAACGCCAAAGAACTGTACGAGGAAGTAACTTAAGAATTCGAGTTAAACTTAGTCTTGAGGAAATTGCTAATGGTGTAGAGAAAAAGATTAAAGTTAAGCGCAAAAAACAAGCTAAAGGGGTAACTTACAAAACCTGTGGTACGTGTAACGGTACTGGGCAAGTGATGCGCGTGACTAATACTATTCTTGGTCGTATGCAAACCGCTTCGCCGTGTAATACTTGTGGTGGTTCTGGTCAGATTATTGACCATCGTCCCGCCAATGCTGATGCTAATGGTTTTATCGTTGAAGAGGAAACGGTTTCTATAAAAATCCCAGCTGGTGTTGAAGACGGTATGCAACTCAAAGTTTCTGGAAAAGGGAATGCTGCACCTGGAAATGGAATTTCTGGAGATTTACTTGTTGCAATTACTGAAGAAACACACCCTAAATTACAAAGAGAGGGTGATAATTTACATTACGATTTATATGTTAGTTTACCAGACGCTATTTTGGGCTCCTCAGTGGAAATCGATACAGTGACTGGAAAAGTTAGGCTAAAGATTGAAGCGGGCGTGCAGTCCGGAAAAATACTTCGTTTGCGCGGAAAAGGAATTCCAAACATCAATGGTTACAATAAAGGAGATTTGTTAGTCCACATCAACGTCTGGACTCCAAAAACGCTGAACAAAGAGCAAAAATCATTTTTTGAAAAAATGCGCGAAAATGAACATTTTGTACCCAAGCCGGAGCAATCAGATAAATCCTTCTTTGAAAAAGTAAAGGATATGTTTTCATGATGCAGGATTAATTTTCTGTAGCTCAAGTGTAATTTCTCATATTTTTTTTAGATTTACAGTGTAACGAAACGTTTCTAAATACGTCTTACAATAAACCTCTACCAATATGAATAATATTCTTGAAGCAACAAATATTTCCAAAAAATTCGGGGAATTTCAAGCTCTTTCCGATGTATCGATTCAGATAAAAAAGCACAGTATTTTTGGTCTCTTAGGGCCTAATGGCGCTGGAAAAACCACCCTTTTACGTATAATTAATCAAATCACCATGCCAGATAATGGTCAAGTGATTTTGGATGGTAAACCACTAAGTCCAGACGATATAAGACACATTGGTTATTTGCCAGAAGAACGAGGGCTTTATAAGTCGATGAAAGTTGGTGAACAGGCATTATATTTAGCTCAACTTAAGGGACTTTCCTATGCTGAAGCAAAAAAACGCCTGAACTACTGGTTTGATAAATTTGAAATTGGGGATTGGTGGGGCAAAAAAGTTCAGGAACTTTCTAAAGGAATGGCACAAAAAATTCAATTTATAGTAACGGTTTTACATCAACCAAAGTTGCTTATTTTTGATGAGCCATTTTCTGGTTTTGATCCAATTAATGCAAATCTTATAAAAGATCAAATACTCCAACTTAGAGCTGAAGGCGCAACAGTTATTTTTTCGACGCACCGAATGGAATCTGTTGAAGAGCTTTGCGATCACATTGCTTTGATCCATCAGTCGAAAAAAATACTTGATGGTAACCTCAACGACATCAAACGCAATCATAAATCCAATACCTTTGAAGTGGGTTTGTCATCGACAAACTCAGCTCATTTAAAAAAACAAATTTCAAGTCGTTTTGATGTGAGTTTAGCTGACTTCAAATCTCTTGAAGATGATTTAAAATTAAATATTCAGTTAGGCGCTGGTGACACGCCAAAAGATCTACTTGCCTTTTTAAACACCAATGCTCAAATCAATCATTTTGTAGAAGTCATTCCTACTGCAAATGATATTTTTATTCAAACTGTAAAAAACAATTAGTATGAACCACTTACCTTTAATTATCAAGCGAGAATATTTGGCTAAAGTGAAGAACAAGTCGTTCATTCTCATGACGTTTTTAAGTCCTTTATTCATTGTAGCGCTCCTTTCTTTAATTGCTTACCTTACAAGTGTAAATAATGAAAAAGTTCGTACAATTTCCGTTTTGGATGAATCGGGTATCTTGAGCGAAACGCTTATTTCGAGTGATCAAATTTTATACGAATCGCTCAACGGCATGGATTTGGAAGATGCAAAGACTACGTCCAATAGCAATAATGCTTATGGCCTTTTACACGTTCCAGATTTAGCTTTAGAGGATGTTTCTGAAAAAATTAAATTTTATTCGAAAGAATCACCTTCTTTATCTTTAATTTCAAGCTTAGAATCTAAAATTGAAAAACGAATTGGTGAACTCAAATTAAAGAAAATGGGAGTTGATTTGAGTAAAATCTCCGCCGCCAAGACTTATGTCAATATTAATCAAGAAGATTTTGAAGGTGTTAAGACATCGAAGGCTGGCAGTTTTTTAAAGTTAATATTTGGAGGTGCTGCTGGTTATTTGCTTTTTATGTTTATCATAATTTACGGAAATTTAATAATGCGCAGTGTTATTGAAGAGAAGTCAAGCCGCATTATAGAGGTTATAATTTCCTCCGTTAAACCCATTCAGTTGATGCTGGGTAAAATTTTTGGAACTTCATTGGCTGGTATTACTCAATTTGCTATTTGGGTCATTTTGATCGCTATTTTATCTTTCGCTGCCTCTAATTTTTTTGGTATTGATTTATCTGCAAATCCTCAACAAGAAATGATGACTGCTGCAGTTTCCGATGTTAATGCAAACTCAGAGCTTCAAGCTCTAATCGCAGAACTTCATTCTTTACCATTGATTAATTTGATTGTTGCATTTGTTTTATTTTTTGTTGGAGGCTATTTACTGTACAGTTCTCTGTATGCAGCAATTGGCGCAGCAGTAGACAATGAAACAGATACACAGCAGTTTTTAATGCCGGTTGTGATTCTTTTGGTTGTTGGGTTTTATATTGGCTTTTTCACTGCCTTAGAGGACCCGCACGGTACTATTTCTGTTGTTTTTTCATATATCCCATTCACATCTCCAATTGTGATGCTTATCCGAATTCCTTTTGGTGTTCCAATTTGGGAGCAAATTTTATCCTTATCCGTTCTTATTTTTTCATTTTTAGTAACTGTATGGATTGCTGCGAAGATTTATCGTGTTGGTATTTTGATGCATGGAAAAAAACCAAGTTATAAAGATCTCATAAAATGGTTAAAATATTAATTTTTACCTTTGACTAAGCATTCAATTAAATTATGTCTAAAATATTAATCATTGAGGATG
>JAQCJC010000002.1 GCA_027593245.1 Bacteroidota bacterium
AGGGCTTACTGTTGCTATCCTCATGATGAACTTTATTATGATTGAGGATTGGCCACAAAATATTGGTGGGAAACCAAGTTTTAGCTACATCGAAAACATGCCAGCTTTTGTACCGATTATGTTTGAACTTACTGTATTTTTTGCGGCGCATTTAATGGTGATTACATTTTATTTAAGAAGTCGAATGTGGCCATTCAAAAATGCTGAAAATCCAGATCCGAGAACAACAGATGACCACTTTTTGATGGAAATCTCTGTTCATGACAATGAGAAACAATTAAAAACGCTATTAACCAAAACAGGTGCAGTAGAAGTGCATGTTATTGAAAAAGAAGCACATTAGACCTATGAAAAGTGTATCAAAAATATTCATTTTAGTATTGATTGGTTCAACTCTTTGGTCTTGCCAAGACAACAGCAGACCGAACTATCAATTTTTCCCAAACATGTATGCGCCCGTTGGCTACGAAGCTTATGGTGAATACGAGGTTTTTCCAAATAGCCAAGAAGCATTAATCCCTGTTGAAGGGACTATTGCCAGAGGATATTCGCTATATGATTTTGAAAACACCAACGAGGGTTACGAAACCGCATTGAAAACCTTAAAATCTCCTTTAGAAGTGTCTGAAATTGATACTAAAAGAGGTAAGGAGCTCTATGATATTTACTGTGGAATTTGTCATGGGAATAAAGGAGCTGGACAAGGAAAATTGGTAAAGCGTGAAAAAATATTAGGTGTTCCTAGTTATGCTGATCGTGCGATTACCACAGGAAGTATTTATCACGTCATTTATTACGGTAAAAACTCAATGGGTTCTTATGCCAATCTTTTAAATGAAGAAGAGCGTTGGCAAGTTACGGCCTATGTTGAAGCCTTAAGAGCAGAATTATTAAAATAAAGAAAAACAAAACATAAATTAAAATGTACACGTTTTCAAAAAGATTAAAAATTACATCCCTTGTGCTCATCATTATTGGCGCAATTGGATGGGTTTCAAGTTATAATTCATCACATCACCTAACTTTGGAGGATGTGAAAGTTCTCTTGGCAGAAGAAGATGCACACCACGGTGCTGCTGCAACCCACGATATTGAGGACAATCATGGTTCTACGGTTCATGCAGCTCAGGAAGGTGAACATCATCAAGAAGAAGCACATCATGGTGATGAACACGCAGAACACGTCTTGCATCAAATGCACAATAGACCCTATGCCGCATTATACGTTGCTGCATTTTTCTTTATGATGATTTCTCTAGGTGTTCTTGCCTTTTACGGCATTCAGTATGCAGCTCAAGCAGGGTGGTCACCAGTACTTTTTAGAGTCATGGAAGCCATTACTTATTATCTATTGCCTGGTGCGCTTATCGTTTTGGGCATTGGTCTTTGGGCTGGAGATCATCTTTTTATATGGATGGATCCGGAGGTTGTTGCCCATGATGAACTTATTCAAGGAAAATCGGGTTGGCTGAACAAATCATGGTTTGCTATTAGAGGTTTAATTTTTATTACAGGATGGAGTTTGTACCGTTATTTTTCCAGAAAATTCTCATTAGCACAAGATTTGGCTGATGTGAATGATAACAGCAACTTCAAGAAAAATTTTAGAATTTCAGCAGCGTTTCTTGTGTTCTATATCTACACAGAATCTATGATGTCTTGGGATTGGATTATGAGTGTTGATCCACACTGGTTCAGCACATTGTTTGGGTGGTATGTTTTCGCAAGTATGTTTGTTAGCGGAATTACAGTAATCGCACTCATTACAATTTATTTAAAGGCAAAGGGCCTTATGGAATTTGTAAACGATAGTCACTTGCATGACTTGGCAAAATTCATGTTTGCTATAAGTGTATTTTGGACCTATTTATGGTTCTCCCAATTCATGTTGATTTGGTATGCTAATATTCCAGAAGAAGTAACTTATTTTATCACAAGGATTGAAGATTACAAACTTCCATTTTTTGGTATGCTAATCCTAAATTTCATTTTTCCATTCTTGGTGCTTATGAACAGTGACTACAAGCGTGTGCCATGGTTTATTGTTATGGCAGGGGTTGTGATTTTGTTTGGGCATTATATAGATGTATTCAATATGATTATGCCCGCTACTGTTGGTGACCGTTGGTTTATTGGTGTGCCGGAAATCAGTGCCGTTTTATTTTTCCTTGGATTGTTTCTATTGGTCGTATTTTACGCCCTTTCAAAAGCACCACTATTGCCAAAAGGCAATCCATTTATTAAGGAAAGCGAACAGTTTCATTATTAATTTTTTAAAGATAGTATAGTACAATGACTGGCTTATTAACAATATTAATTTTATTAGGAATCACCATCGCGATATGGCAAATGGTCAAGATATTTGATTTAGCACAAGCTAATCGAGACACATCTCAAGTGGCTAATAACAAAGATAATTCTGTAAATGCATACCTTATGTTGGCATTTTTAGGGTTTATTTATTTCATTACAATAATATCATTTGCCCTTTGGGGTGATTTACCTCTTGTATCTAATTCTGCTTCAGAACACGGACCAGAAATCGACCGATTAATGGTTATTTCTATGGTTGTTATTTTTATTGTACAGACAATTACCCAGTTTTTACTGCACTATTTTGCATTTAAGTACAAGGGAGAAAAAGGGAGAAAGGCCCTTTTTTATGCCGATAATGATAAGCTGGAATTTATATGGACTATTATTCCAGTTATAGTGCTAGCAGGACTTATCATGTATGGATTGTTTACATGGAACGATATTATGAATATTAATGAGGACGATGACCCACTTGTGGTCGAACTATATGCCCAGCAATTTAACTGGAAAGCACGTTATGCAGGGGCGGATAATGTCCTTGGAATGGCGAATGTGCGTTTGATAAATCTAGACAATGCTAATATTTTAGGATTAGATGAATCTGACCCCAATGCTCAAGATGATATCATCACTACTGAGCTTCACTTGCCAGTAGGACGGCCAGTGTTATTTAAAATGCGTTCTCAAGACGTTTTACACTCTGCGTACATGCCACATTTCAGAGCTCAAATGAATTGTGTCCCTGGGATGATTACTCAATTTGCTTTTACACCCACTGTAACTACTGCAGAGATGCGTCTGAATCCAGATATTTATCAAAAGGTAAAAAACATCAATAAAATTCGAAATGAGAATAGTAAAAAACTTCAAGCTGAAGGCGAAGAACCACTTGACCGTTACGAATTTGATTATCTATTGCTGTGTAACAAAATTTGCGGCAAGTCGCATTACAACATGCAAATGAAAATCATTGTTGAAACGCAAGAGGAGTACAATGAATGGATCAGCGAGCAAAAACAATTTAAAAACTCATTAGTTCAAAACTAATTTACTAATAAGCAACACTAAAAGATTATGTCAGCACATGTAGATAACCATACTCACGAAGACGATCACGGCCACCACCACAAAGAAACCTTTGTGACAAAGTATATTTTTAGTCAAGATCATAAAATGATTGCAAAACAATACTTGATCACCGGGATCATCATGGGAATTATTGGGATTTTGATGTCTTTATTGATGCGTATGCAAATTGCTTGGCCAGAAAAACCGAATGCAATTTTCGAAGCTTTGCTTGGAAAGTGGGCGCCAGGTGGAGTAATGGATGCCGATATTTATTTGGCTTTAGTTACAATTCACGGTACTATTATGGTCTTTTTTGTTTTAACCGCAGGGCTTAGTGGAACTTTTAGTAACCTATTGATTCCATTGCAGATAGGCGCAAGAGACATGGCCTCAGGGTTTTTAAATATGATTTCTTACTGGCTATTTTTTCTATCTAGTGTTATTATGGTTATTTCTTTCTTTGTCGAAACTGGACCTGCCGCTGCTGGATGGACTGTATACCCACCCTTAAGCGCACTGCCATTGGCTCAAGGTGGCTCAGGGGCAGGGATGACTTTGTGGCTTGTTTCGATGGCTATTTTTATTGCCTCTTCACTTCTTGGGTCACTAAACTATATTGTTACTGTTTTGAACCTTAGAACTAAGGGAATGTCAATGACAAGACTGCCTCTAACCATTTGGGCGTTCTTTATCACTGCCGTCATCGGTGTGGTTTCTTTTCCCGTTTTGTTATCAGCAGCATTGTTGCTTATTATGGACCGAAGTTTTGGAACCTCTTTCTTCCTGTCGGATATTTTTATTCAAGGTGAGGTGCTGCATTATCAAGGAGGATCACCTGTTTTATTTGAGCATTTATTTTGGTTCCTTGGGCATCCAGAAGTTTATATTGTATTGCTTCCTGCTTTAGGGATCACTTCTGAAGTGATTGCTACAAATGCGCGTAAACCAATTTTTGGATATAGAGCGATGGTAGCATCAATTATTGCAATTGCATTTTTATCAACAATAGTGTGGGGTCACCACATGTTCATTTCAGGGATGAATCCATTTTTAGGTTCAGTCTTTACTTTTACAACATTACTTATTGCCATACCATCGGCAGTAAAAGCATTTAATTACATAACTACTCTTTGGAAAGGAAATCTGCAGTTGAATCCAGCAATGCTTTTTTCAATTGGTCTGGTATCAACATTCATAACAGGTGGACTAACAGGAATTATTCTTGGCGACAGTGCTTTAGACATCAATGTTCACGACACTTATTTTGTAGTGGCTCACTTCCATTTGGTAATGGGGATTTCTGCATTGTATGGTCTTTTTGCTGGGGTATATCATTGGTTCCCAAAAATGTTTGGACGTATGCTTAATAAAAATTTAGGATACATTCATTTTTGGGTAACTGCAGTATGTGCCTATGGTGTGTTTTTCCCAATGCATTTTATAGGAATGGCAGGTCTTCCAAGACGATACTATACAAACAGTAACTTTCCGCTTTTTGATGATACTCAAAATGTACAGATTTTGATTACAATTTTTGCTTTAGTAGCAGGATTGGTACAATTGGTATTTTTATACAATTTCATCCACAGCATGTTCTATGGAAAGAAAACAGTAAAGAACCCATGGCGATCTAATACCTTAGAATGGACCGCTCCTATTGAGCATTTCCATGGCAACTGGGAAGGTGAAATCCCACATGTTCATCGTTGGGCTTATGACTACAGTAAACCAGGACATGATGATGATTTCGTGCCTCAAAATATTCCTTTCAAAAAAGGAGAAGAAGAACTACAACACTAATTGTTAGTTACTTACTAATATATTTAGAAAGCCTTTCTTACACGAGAAAGGCTTTTTCTTTATATTTGTTATTATGAATGAACACCTTGACCCATCAGACGAGAATTTATCATCTGAGGAACACGATATCGAAAAAGCGTTGAGGCCATTAACTTTTTCCGATTTTTCGGGACAGGAACAAGTACTTGAAAATCTACAGATATTTGTAAAGGCTGCAGTAGAACGAGATGAAGCACTGGACCACACTCTTTTTCACGGACCTCCAGGGTTAGGAAAAACTACTCTTGCTCACATCTTAGCTAATGAACTAGGTGTGGGTATCAAGGTTACTTCAGGGCCTGTTTTGGACAAACCAGGAGATTTAGCAGGCTTACTTACTAACCTAGAAGATCGAGATGTTTTGTTCATTGATGAAATTCATCGGCTAAGCCCTATAGTTGAAGAGTATTTATATTCCGCTATGGAGGATTATAAAATTGACATCATGATCGAATCGGGACCAAATGCACGCACTGTTCAAATTAATTTAAATCCATTTACCTTGATAGGTGCTACCACCAGATCTGGCTTACTGACAGCGCCAATGCGTGCTCGTTTTGGCATCAGCAGCCGCTTAGAATATTATTCTACCGAGCTGCTTTCAACAATTCTTCAGCGAAGTGCCCAAATCCTGAACGTACCAATTAGCTTTGAAGCTGCCATTGAAATTGCTGGACGTAGTCGAGGTACTCCTAGAATTGCCAACGCATTACTTAGACGAGTTAGAGATTTTGCTCAAATTAAAGGCAATGGAAAAATAGATATTGAAATAGCAAAATTTGGCCTCAAGGCACTCAATGTTGATGCCCATGGATTAGACGACATGGACAATAAAATTTTGACAACAATAATTGATAAGTTTAAAGGCGGTCCAGTTGGAATAACTACTATTGCCACGGCGGTTAGTGAAAGCCCAGAAACCATTGAAGAGGTTTATGAGCCCTTCTTGATTCAACAAGGATTTATCATGCGTACCCCCAGAGGAAGAGAAGTTACTGAACTTGCCTATAAGCACCTTGGTCGTCAAAAGGGAGATTATCAAACAGGACTGTTTTAGACCATGTCAAAAAAGACACAGTACACTAACCTTATTAAAACCGAAGCCAAACGCCTCGGTTTTTTATCTTGTGGCGTCAGTAAGGCTGAATTTTTAGAAGAAGAGGCACCTAAATTAGAGTCTTGGTTAAACCAAAATAAGCATGGAAAAATGCACTACATGGAAAACCACTTTGATAAGCGTTTGGATCCCACCCTATTAGTTGAGGGGTCAAAGAGTGTGGTTTCGCTTACGTACAATTATTTTTCGGAGCAGCTTCAACACGATTCAGAAGCCCCAAAAATAAGCACCTATGCTTATGGTATGGATTATCATTATGTTATAAAAAATAAGCTGAATCAACTTTTAGAATTTATAAAACAAGAGATTGGAGATGTTCACGGCCGTGCTTTTGTAGATTCTGCTCCAATATTAGAAAAAGCTTGGGCTAAAAAATCTGGCTTAGGCTGGATTGGGAAACACAGTAATATGTTGACCCAAAAAGTGGGCTCTTTTTACTTTATTGCTGAACTTATAATTGATTTGGAATTAGAACCAGATCATGCTGTGACCGATCATTGTGGAAGCTGCACTGCTTGTATTGATGCCTGCCCAACAGATGCAATCACTGAGCCTTACAAAGTGGATGGCAGCAAGTGTATTTCGTATTTTACAATCGAATTAAAAGAAAATATTCCAACAGATATGGTGGGTAAACTAGATAACTGGATGTTTGGATGTGATGTGTGTCAGGATGTTTGCCCATGGAATCGTTTCTCTAAACAACACAATGAACCACTGTTTAACCCCAAGCCAGAATTGCTTTCTATGACCAAAAAAGATTGGGAAGAAATTACACAAGAAACATTCAATAAAGTCTTTAAAAATTCTGCAGTAAAACGCACCAAATATAGCGGACTTACACGGAATATAAGATTTCTAGACCAGTAAGTAATCTATATTTTTATGAGTCAATTGCGTCTAACTTTGTATCTTTAACCCTTTAAATTTATTTTATGTCAAAACGCACAAGACACGACTTAGAAGCTTTAGCTTATCATGCCAAGCCAAACCCTGGGAAAATACAAGTAGTTCCTACTAAAAAGTATGCCACCCAGCGTGATTTAGCTCTTGCGTATTCTCCTGGAGTTGCAGCGCCTTGTCTGGAAATTCAACAAAATCCAGCTGAAGCTTATAAATATACATCTAAAGGAAATTTAGTTGCAGTTATTTCAAATGGAACAGCAGTTTTAGGTCTTGGAAATATTGGCCCAGAAGCGTCTAAACCTGTTATGGAGGGCAAAGGCCTTTTGTTTAAAATTTTTGCTGATATTGATGTTTTTGACATTGAAGTTGATACTGAAAATATTGATGAATTCATCAACACAGTTAAAAATATTGCACCCACTTTTGGAGGGATAAATCTTGAAGATATAAAAGCTCCTGAGGCTTTTGAAATTGAAAAACGTCTCAAAGAAGAATTGAATATTCCAGTGATGCATGATGACCAACATGGCACTGCTATTATCTCTGCTGCAGCTTTAATTAATGCTTTAGAGTTGGCAGAAAAACAAATCGAAGATGTTCTGATTGTAGTCAGTGGCGCGGGAGCTGCAGCGATTTCTTGCACCAGATTATACATGTCTTTTGGTGCCAAGCGCGAAAATATCGTTATGCTCGACAGCAAAGGTGTTATTCGTCAAGATCGCCCTTCACTTACTTCTCAAAAAGCTGAATTTGCAACGACTAAAAAGATAGATACTTTGGATGATGCAATGCATGATGCCGATGTATTTATTGGTCTTTCTACATCCGATATTGTCACGCCTAAAATGCTAAATTCTATGGCCAAAAACCCTATTGTTTTTGCTATGGCTAATCCTGATCCAGAAATCACTTACGACTTAGCTATAAAAACAAGAGAGGATATAATTATGGCTACAGGAAGAAGTGATACTCCGAATCAAGTCAACAATGTTCTTGGATTCCCGTTTATATTTAGAGGTGCGCTAGACGTTCGCGCCACCACCATCAATGAAGCTATGAAAAAGGCTGCTGTAGTTGCCTTGGCAGAATTGGCCAAAGAGCCGGTACCTGAGCAGGTTAATATAGCCTACGGAGAAACTCGTCTAACCTTTGGAAGTGATTATATTATTCCTAAACCCTTTGATCCTAGATTGATTGCCAAAATCCCCCCTGCTGTAGCCAAGGCTGCAATGGATAGTGGTGTAGCCCAATTTCCTATTCAAGATTGGGAAAAGTACGAAGAAACCTTATTGGATCGAATGGGCGCGGATAACAAAATTGTTCGCTTATTGTTTGATAGAGCACGACTGAAGCCTAAACGTGTTGTTTTTGCAGAAGCTGATCAATTGGATGTGTTGAAAGCAGCACAAATTGTATATGAAGAAGGAATTGCACACCCTATTCTTTTGGGCAATAAAAAGCAAATAGAACGGCTTAAAGAACAGCTTGAATTTGAAGCAGATGTTCCAATTATAGATCCAAAAGACGAAGATCATATCGAACAGAAGAACAAGTATAGTGAGGTGTTTTGGAAACAACAAGAACGCAGTGGTCAAACACTTTTGTCAGCTCAGAAACTCATGCGCGAGCGAAATTATTATGCAGCAATGATGGTTAATGAAGGAGACGCCGATGCGTTAATAACGGGCTATTCAAGAAGCTATCCATCAATCGTAAAACCAATGTTAGATTTGATCGGATTAGCACCAGGATCAACCCGTATTGCAACCACCAATGTTATGATTACGCGCAGAGGGCCATTATTTTTAAGCGACACCGCAATCAATATTAACCCAACTGCTCATGATTTGATCAAAATTACTCAAATGACTTCAGGAGTCATGAAAATGTTTGGAATTACACCTGTAATGGCGATGCTTTCATATTCTAATTTTGGCTCATCTAAAGACCAGACAGCGACCAAGGTCCGTGAAGCAGTTTCTTATTTACACCGTCGTCATCCTGACTTGTCGGTCGATGGTGAACTCCAGACAGATTTTGCGCTTAATAGCGATATGTTGAGAGCTAATTTTCCATTTTCAAAACTCGCCAATAAAAAAGTAAATGCACTTATATTCCCCAATTTAGAATCGGCAAACATCACTTATAAATTGCTGAAAGAACTCAATAAGGCGGAGTCAATAGGGCCTATTATGATGGGGCTAAGAAAACCAGTCCATATTATACAATTTGGCGCTAGTGTAGATGAAATTGTCAACATGACGGCGGTAGCAGTGATTGATGCACAACAAAAAGAAAAGAAGTAATTTTAAGTCCCTCTAAATTCCACTTAGAATATACTATAATTTTAGTACATTTGAAATTCTAAGTTTTAAAATATGATCACTCACATAAGTGGAAAGCTAGTTGAAAAATCTCCAACAAATGTTGTGGTTGATTGTAACGGGATAGGCTATTTTATTCACATTTCACTTCATACATTTTCACAGCTAACAAACGAGGAGCATGTTAAGTTACTTACCCATTTTCAGGTTAAAGAAGACGCACAGCAATTGTATGGTTTTGCAACATCAGCTGAGCGTGAAATATTTAGACTTTTAATCTCTGTCAGTGGGATTGGTACAAATACAGCACGAACTATGTTGTCTTCATTGACGCCCAAACAAGTACGTGAAGGGATTGCCTGCGAGGACGTCGCATTGATTCAATCGGTCAAAGGGATCGGCCTTAAAACAGCCCAGCGTGTTATTATTGATCTAAAAGATAAAGTCCTTAAAATTTACGACATTGACGAATCTGTTGCTGTTTCAAACAATACAAATAAAGATGAAGCGTTATCAGCACTAGAGGTTTTGGGATTTGCTAAAAAGCAATCGAACAGAGTTGTTGCGAAAATTATAGCGCAACAGCCTGATGCTACTGTAGAAATAATCATCAAAGATGCTCTAAAAAATTTATAAAAAATATTGAAAATTTTCAATCTTAAAATAAATCTCAACAGCTACGCTGTTTTAGCTTTTCTCAGCTTAAGTAGTGTTTTATGGGCACAACAAACCCCTGTTGTTCGTGATTCTACATCGACCACATTTTCATTTAGAGATCTTAGTACACCAGACCCAAGTAGTGTTGTCTCTAAATACACTTATGATCCGATTACAGACCGCTATTACTACACCTCAAAAGTTGGTGATTTCAATATAAAATATCCGGTAATTCTCACACCCGAAGAATTTCAAGCCTTGGTTCAAAGGGAGAATTTGAAGAGTTATTACAAGGAGAAGCTAGATGCTTTTGATGGCAAAAAGGAAGGATCAGAAGCTGCCAAAAGGAATTTAATTCCAGATTTGTACGTGAATTCCAAAGTTTTCGAAACAATTTTTGGCGGAAATGTCATATCAGTTGTTCCTCAGGGATCTGTAGAGATGGATCTTGGGGTAATGTATACCAAACAAGAAAACCCTGCTTTTTCACCAAGAAATCAAAGTAATTTTACTTTTGATTTTGATCAACGTATTAGCCTTAGCTTGATGGGGAAGGTTGGGACTCGACTACAGGTCAATGCGAATTATGATACTCAATCAACCTTTGACTTTCAAAATTTATTTAAAATTGAATTTGACCCAACTGCAGCAGCAGAAGAAGAGCTCTCTAAAAATAATACAATTGGTGGGGGAGTAGCTAAGGCATCTGATTTAAAAAATAAAACTAATAACGGCAAATCTTACAGCGGCAATGAGGATACGATTTTAAAGAAGCTAGAAGTTGGTAATGTGAGTATGCCGCTCAACAGTTCCCTTATTAGGGGTGCTCAGAGTTTATTTGGGGTTAAGTCACAGTTACAATTTGGTAAAACAACAGTTACGGGGGTATTCTCAGAACAGCAATCCGAAACACGAAGTATTGTAGCTCAAGGAGGAGGCGCACTTCAAGAGTTCGATTTTTTTGGATTGGATTACGATGAAAACAGACATTTCTTTTTAGCTCAATATTTTAGAGATCATTACGATGAAGCTCTTGAAAATTATCCGTTTATAAACTCTCAAGTTCAAATCACCAGAATAGAAGTTTGGGTAACTAACAGAACTAACCAGACACAAAATGTTCGTAATATTTTAGCTCTTCAAGACTTAGGAGAATCCTCAAGAATTGGGTTAACTGTCCCGCCAGTTGACTTTATCAATGTTGGGCCTAATGCATATCCAGACAATGCAAATAATGATTTTGACCCTACCACTATTGGCGAACCAGGATCACAACTTACAGAATCCATTCGCGATATAGCAACTGCACAATCTGGATTTTTAACATCAGGAGTCAATGAAGGATTTGACTACGGAAAATTAGAAAATGCAAGAAAATTAATTGAAGGAAACGAGTACAGGGTCAATACACAGCTGGGTTATATTTCACTTAACCAACGCCTTCAAAATGATGAGGTCTTGGCCGTCGCTTTTCAGTTTACCGTTGGAGGCGAAGTTTATCAAGTGGGTGAGTTTGCTAATGATGGTTTGAATGCTACTGAAGTCAGCACTGATTTAAATACGGGGAATGAGATTGTAAACAACCAAAGTCTTGTCCTTAAAATGCTTAAAAGTGCAGTGACCAATGTAGAACTACCTATTTGGGATTTGATGATGAAAAACGTCTATGACACTGGCGCATACCAATTGTCCCAAGAAGACTTTAAGTTAAATATTTTTTATAATGAAACCTCATCCTTAAATTTCATTTCACCTGTAGATGGAACACCATTCCCCAATCCGGTTGCTAATCAGGACCCTATCAACGACATCCCATTGATTCGCCTTTTTAATTTTGACCGACTGAATTTTAATAATGATCCGCAGAACAATGGGGACGGTTTTTTCGATTTTGTGCCTGGGATAACAGTGATTCCACAAAACGGGAAAATTATTTTCACTAAAGCGGAGCCTTTTGGTGCTTATTTATTTGAAACTTTGAGGTTAAATCCTTCCGAAAACTACCAGGCAGACGAAACGCTTCCTGGTGCGTACAATGCGAATCAGACCAAATATGTATATAGATCTTTATATACGAGTACAAAAACAGCGGCCCTTCAAGATAGCGAAAAAAATAAGTTTCAAATTCGAGGACGTTACAAATCTAGTGGAGGCTCTGGGATTCCTATCGGAGCATTTAATGTGCCAAGAGGCTCGGTTAAAGTCACTGCAGGGGGGCGTGTGCTGGTTGAAGGGGTCGACTACACCGTGAATTATCAAATAGGAACGGTTCAAATATTAGACCCATCCCTTCAGTCGTCCAATACTCCAATTCAAGTCTCTGTTGAAAATAATTCTGTTTTTGGGCAACAAACAAGACGTTTTACAGGGTTTAACGTAGAACACCAATTCAATGAAAATTTCGTATTAGGTGCAACACTTTTAAATTTAAATGAACGCCCAATAACTCAGAAAGCAAATTACGGTACCGAGCCGATCAACAACACCGTTATAGGCTTTAATGGAAACTATTCTACAGAACTGCCCTTTATGACACGAATGGCAAATAAACTCCCTAATATTGACACTGACGCGACTTCTAATTTATCACTGCGCGGAGAATTTGCTTACTTAAAGCCAGGCGCACCTAAAGGCACTGATTTTAATAATGAGGTAACTTCTTATATTGACGATTTCGAAGGCACCCAAAATGGGATTAGCTTACTCACACCACAATCTTGGTTTTTGTCAAGTCGACCAAAAGGATTAGGACGGTTATATGCACAAGGAAACGAAGACGATAACGGTTATCAAAATGGTTTTGACAGAGCTCTTTTGAATTGGTATACTATAGACCCAATTTTCTATAGTTCCCAACGCCCTGGAGAAATTTCAGATGACGATGTTTCAGACCTTTACACACGACGTATTTTTATTGATGAGCTATTTCCAGAAATTGATTTGGTAACAGGTCAATATACGGTAATTAACTCTTTAGATTTGGTTTATAGACCCAGCGAGCGTGGGCCATACAATTACCAACAAGGCGCTGAAGACGGCATTTTAGATAACCCACAGAATAGTTGGGCTGGGATTTCAAGACAATTAACCTCTACTGATTTTGAACAAGCTAATGTAGAATATGTTGAGTTTTGGTTGATGGATCCCTTTTTAAATAATCCGTCAAACCCTGGAGGTAAATTGGTTCTTAACTTAGGGAATATCTCTGAGGACGTTATTAAGGACGGGAAAAAGCAATACGAAAATGGGCTGCCAAGTGATGGTGATGTAAGTTTGCTGCCTCCCTCTGTTTGGGGGACTGTATCCCCTCAAAATCAGTCGTTGATTTATGCTTTTTCGACTCAAGGGCAGGAGCGTAACAACCAAGATGTTGGGCTTGACGGTTATGATGATACTGAAGAGCGAAATACTACAGATGCTCGATTTACTTCGTTTTCGAATCTTGCCGATCCTGCAAATGACAATTATACCTATTACCTAAACTCAAGTGGTGATATTTTTGAACGTTACAAGCGATACAATGGGCTTGAAGGAAACTCACCAGATATATTTACTGAAACTAACAGAGGATCCACCACACAACCCGACGTAGAAGATATCAATAGAGATAACACAATGAATACCATTGATAGTTATTACGAATACGAATTAGACATCACATTTTCGGCTCTAAATAACCCAAATAGCCCATACATTGTTGACCGAAAATCGATTACAAATATCACGCTTCCAAATGGTTCTCAGTCGGGTGACATCAATTGGTATCAGTTTAGAATTCCACTTACTGAATTTACCAATGCTGTAGGAGGAATATCAGATTTTAGATCGATCCGCTTCACAAGGATGTATCTTAAAGAATTTACAGAAACAACAGTGTTGAGGTTTGGTACTTTTGATTTGGTGCGAAGCGACTGGCGACGATTTTTACAGTCTTTGGACAATGATTCAGATGCTGCTACTGCTTTGGAACCAACAGACTTTAGTGTCGGAATAGTTGGCATTCAAGAAAACGATGGCAGTTATGTTTCACCCCCAAATGTTCAACGCGAGCAGCTTAATAACAACAACACTATTGTACGTCAAAATGAGCAGTCTCTTGTAGTAGATGTTTGTGAATTGGAGCCTCAGGACTCAAGAGCTGTTTTTAAGAACATCAATGTCGATATGCGTCAGTACAAAAAACTTAAGATGTTTATCCACGCGGAGGATGGTGAAGCGGATAGTTTTGAACAAGGCCAATTAGTTGCTTTTGTGCGTATGGGTAATGATTTTACACAAAATTATTATCAATTAGAATTGCCACTTAGAAAATCATCCGGTGCGACTGGCGCCTCTGAATCTGAAGTCTGGCCTGAATACAACGAACTCAACATCCCTTTGGAATTTTTAGAAAAAATTAAAGCATTAGGGATTAGTCAAGGGACTCTAGTAAATGAAGAACCTACATTTTATGATATAATTGATGGGGAATTGCAAGAGACACCTGTTGGGGAGTTTACTCCATTTTCTCTTAGCATTAACTCCACCCAATCTGAAGCGCCTTATGAGCAACGTATTGCAATTAAAGGAAATCCAAACTTTGGTGATATCCGCTCGCTTATGGTGGGGATAAAAAATATTGGTTCTGCCGACCAATGCGCTGAGGTATGGTTTAATGAACTGCGCATCGCTGATATGGATAATGAAGGCGGCTGGGCAGCCATTATGAGTATGGATACTAATATTGCAGATTTCATGAATGTCAATGCCACAGCAAAACGAAGCACCACGGGCTTTGGAAACATCGATCAAGGACCAAACGAACGCAGTAGGGAAGATTTAAAACAATACGATTTTGTAACCAACATGAATGTTGGCCAATTATTACCTAAAAAATGGGGGCTTCAAATTCCGTTTAATTACGGACAAAGTGAAACTTTAATTACTCCTGAATATGATCAACAGTACAAAGATTTAAAGCTCCAAAACCGCATAGATGCTGCCGAGACAAATGAAGAGCGAGATCGAATTCGAATGCAGTCAGAGGATTACACTAAGCGCAAAAGCATCAACTTTATTGGGGTTAAAAAACAACGGACTGGAGATGCAAAACCTAGAATTTACGACGTTGAAAACCTAACCCTAAATTACTCATACAATGAAATGAAACATCGTGATTTTGAAATTGAAAACTCTCTTGATCAGAATGTTCGCGTTGGGGCAAATTACGCCTATAGTTTCCAACCATTAAATTTTGAACCATTTAAGGAAAATGATTCATTGTTTACTGGAAAATACTGGAAAATTATTAAAGATTTTAATCTTAACTTATTGCCGTCAAACCTGACGATCAATTCCGATATTATTCGTCAATTCAATAGTCAAAAGTTTAGAGATGCTGATCTAGGAGCAAGTAATATTACGGTGGATGAGTTGATCCGAAGAAACTACACTTTTGATCTGGAATATACGTTAAACTATCAGCTCACAAATGCCTTAAGTTTTAATTTTACATCATCCAACAATCACATTGTTCGGAACTATTTTATAAACGATGATTTGAACGGAGATCAGGACCCTAGCTTAGGAGTATGGGACCGTTTTTTCGACTTTGGGGACCCAAACCGGCATTCGCAACAATTGGGAATAAATTATGAATTACCGCTTTACAAAATTCCAACATTGAGTTTCTTGACTGCAAATTATTCGTACACAGGAGATTTTCTCTGGAACAAGGGATCAGACCTCTTTGGTCAACTAAACATTAACGGGCAGACTTATGATTTAGGAAATTCGATATCTAATGCCAATCAGCACAATCTCAATACCTCTTTTGATATGCGTAAGCTTTACCGTTATTTGGGATTAAAAACCTCTAGATCTTCGCGCCCATCACGTGTTCGGAACAATTCCAGCACCAATTCTGGACGCACTGCATCTAAAAAGAAATTTAACATCAAAGACTTTGGGCTAGGATTACTCACGGCTATCAATAGAATGCAAGTCAACTATTCTGAAAGCAACAGCTCTTTTTTGCCGGGCTATTTACCAACGCCTGGATTTGTTGGGACCATGAAGCCTACATTGGGCTACACTTTAGGGAGTCAGCGGGATGTTCGAATTGTTGCTGCTCAGAACGGCTGGCTCACAACATTCGATCAATTTAATCAGCAGTATTCAGAAACACATAATGAAAACTTGGATTACGCCATAAATACCGAGCCTATATCAGACTTAAAAATCGATTTTACAGGGGGTAAAACTTATGCTACAAACTTTACAGAAAACTTTAACACCTCCGACACAAATGGGGATGGTTTAAGCAACACCTATAATTCACTTATTCAAAATACATTTGGTAATTTTAACATATCAACAGCATTGATTCGAACAGCCTTTAGTCAAAGCGATGAATTCAATTCCGCCCCTTTTGAAGATTTCAAAAACAACAGATTGGTGATTGCCAACAGATTGGCTCAGGATTTTTACGGGAACACAGCTTATGCTACGGATGCTGAGGGATACCCCTTAGGTTTTGGTAAAAACAGCCAGTCTGTTTTGCTGCCTGCATTCTTGTCGGCTTATTCTGGTAAAAAAGCAAATAAAATTAGCCTAGATGCTTTCCGCGACATCCCAATTCCGAATTGGACTTTGAAATACACAGGGTTAATGAAAAATAAATGGTTTAAAAAACATTTCAGGCGATTTTCCATTACGCATGGCTATAGATCTTCTTATACAATAAACCAGTTCCGTACGAATTTAGATTACAAAGCTGCTGATCCTAATTTGGATTATGCCTCTCAAAATTCCAATGTTTTAGACCAGTCTGGCAATTTCAAAGTTAAGACCCTGTTTAGTAATGTTAATTTGGTTGAACAATTTAGCCCCTTAATAAAAGTGGATTTCGAAATGAAAAACTCCATTAAGCTATCTACAGAAATCAAAAAAGACCGAAGCTTATCCATGAGCTTTGACAATAACTTGTTGACAGAAATCCAAGGTTATGAATATATTTTTGGATTAGGTTACCGTATAAAAGATCTACGTATCAGGTCGAAATTGGCGGGACCTCGAAAAATCATAAAGAGTGATTTGAATATGAAAGCCGATTTGTCTGTACGGAATAACAAGACAATAATAAGATATTTAGATTTAGACAATAATCAAGTGAGTGCTGGCCAAACAATATGGAGTTTAAAATACGCGGCTGATTATGCTTTTAGCAGTAATTTGACTGCAATATTTTATTTTGATTACGCATTCTCAGAATATGCAATATCTACAGCCTTTCCACAAACCACCATAAGGTCTGGATTTACTCTGCGATATAATTTTGGAAACTAATTTATACAATAACAACAAATAAAATGAATGTACCTGAAGAATTAAAATATACCAAAGACCATGAGTGGGTTAGTGCCAAGGGCGATATACTCACGATTGGGATTACTGATTTTGCTCAAGGCGAACTAGGAGATATCGTTTATGTTGAAGTGGATACATTGGACGAGACCCTCGAAGCTGAAGAAGTTTTTGGTACGGTTGAAGCCGTAAAAACTGTATCCGATTTGTTCCTTCCAGTTGCTGGAGAAATTATTGAATTTAACGATTCGCTAGAAGATGAACCAGAAAAAGTCAATGATGACCCTTACGGAGCTGGCTGGATGATAAAGCTTAAATGTTCTAATTTAGCCGATCTCGAGGAGTTGATGTCTGCCGATGATTATAAAGCTTTAATCGGTGTTTAAAAAATCGCTGATCCACCTGTTGTCTATTGGTTATGCACTTTGCTTAGCCGTTGCGAGTTTGGTAGAAATAAACACTGAAGTCACGTTCAGTATAAAGCATCAAGACAAAATTTTTCATTTTGTAGCCTACGCAGTGCTTTGTTTTTTGTTTTTTTTATCATTTTATAAGCTAGCACTAAACAAAAATCTATTATATGCAGCCCTATTGGCCTTCACATTTGGCACAATTATTGAAATTTTTCAAAGTATAACAGCATACTCAAGAGAGTCTGATGTAAAAGATCTCTTTGCAA
Organism: Bacteroidota bacterium; assembly: GCA_027593245.1. Lineage (GTDB taxonomy): Bacteria > Bacteroidota > Bacteroidia > Flavobacteriales > Flavobacteriaceae > UBA3537. The sequence continues at coordinate 18,251 of JAQCJC010000002.1, forward strand.
ACACGCTTGGAATTTTGACAATGGTTATCATTTTGCGATGGAAAAAACAAACTGTTGTTAAAAAGCTCCAAACGTTTATGTAGTTTTATTTTTTTTAATTAATTTAACCCCCTTATTATAATATACAATGGAATCAAAGAAAAACCCAAAAGCAGATGTCAGTAGAAATGGCTCAATCTATTTCGCTGTTGGCTTGGCATTGATGTTGTTTTTAACGTACTCTACTCTTAATTACAAAACGTACGACAAATCTAATATCGACATTGGAAAACTTAATCTAGACGATGAACTTGACGAGGAAATCCCAATCATTGAACAAATTATTCCACCACCACCACCACCTCCTCCTGCGGCTCCTGAAGTCATTGAAGTAGTAGAAGATGAGGAAGAAGTAGAAGAAACAGTGATCGATTCAACAGAAACTGATCAAGAGGAAGAGATCATGGAAGTCGAAGACGTTGAAGTCGAGGAGGTTATTGAAGATGTTGAGGTTCCTTTTGCTGTTATTGAAAATGTTCCAGAATATCCCGGATGCGAGCGCGGTTCAAACGCTGATAAAAGAAAATGCATGTCCGACAAAATCGCGAAGTTTGTTCAACGTAAGTTCAACACAGATTTAGCAGGCGACTTAGGGCTTTCTGGGCGCCAGCGAATAAGTGTCATTTTTAAAATTGATAAAAACGGAAATGTCACCGGTGTACGTTCAAGGGCACCACACCCCAGGTTAGAAAAAGAAGCAGCTAGAGTAATCAACATGCTGCCAAAAATGAAACCTGGTCGACAAAGAGGAAAGCCAGTAATTGTGCCTTATTCTTTACCGATTACTTTCCAAGTACAAGACTAGTCTTTACAAATAGTATAAATTAAAATCCCGCCATTGGTGGGATTTTTTATTTCATGTATAGATAATTCTTGTCGTAATCGATTACCGCCCTTCCTTTCTTCAATACATCAGCCCCAATGATGCCATCCACTGCAGTTAGATTTACAGTTTCAAATGCCGCATTGATTGGAGTCAAATCTATCAATGCGATGATGCAGTGTCTCCATTGCCATTTGCCTAAATTTATTTGATTATTTTTAGATAGATTAGCATCAATATGTTCAGGACCAGCGCCCTTAGCTTTAATTGTTGTTTCTTTATAATCAAGCTTGTATTTTTTTGATAAATTTTTAGCCACAAAGGTTGTAGAAGCACCAGTATCTAAAATAAACCATCCTTTTACGCCATTAATTTTTGCAATAAGCTTGTAGTGGTTGCTTGAAGTAAAGTGAAGTTTTGTCTTGTGAAAATTATTTTCAGTTAAAATCTTCTCAATTGAGTGTTTATTTGTCAAGGCTGCTAAATATTTTAAACAAATATACTATACAAATCTGTACTTTTGTAGTATGATAATAACGGACACTCATACACATTTGTATAGCGAATCATTTGAAGTAGACCAAGAACAGATGATTTCAAGGGCACTTCAAGTAGGGGTATCTCGTTTTTTTGTACCAGCCATTGACTCTACTTATTCAGAGGCAATGTATGCCTTGGAGCGCAACTATCCAAAACTTGTCTTTTTGATGACAGGGGTACACCCAACTCATGTAAAAGAAGATTATGAGGACGAGCTAGAGCATGTAAAAAAAGCTCTGGAATCTCGAACATTTGTAGCTATTGGCGAGATTGGAATTGATTTGTATTGGGATAGGACAACTTTAAAACAGCAACAGGATGCTTTTCGTACTCAAATCCAATTGGCGAAACACTATCAACTCCCAATAGTAATCCATTGTAGAGAAGCATTTGATGAAGTTTTTGAAATTTTAGAAGAAGAAAAATCAGAAGATTTATTCGGTATTTTTCATTGTTTTACAGGAACAATTGAGCAGGCACACCAAGCTATTTCTTACAATATGAAACTAGGAATCGGAGGAGTTGTGACTTTTAAAAACGGAAAAATAGATCAGTTTTTATCACAAATCGATCTTAAGCACATTGTTTTGGAAACCGATGCTCCTTATTTGGCCCCTGTTCCTTACAGAGGTAAACGAAACGAAAGTGCTTACATTATAGAGGTTTTAAAAAAACTATCTTTTATTTATGAAGAAAGTGAGGAGAACATTGCCAAAATAACTACTCAAAACTCAAGGGATATTTTTAAAGTATAATATCATGCGCGCAAACATATTATTGATCTATACAGGAGGTACCATAGGGATGATTAAAAATGCACAGTCCGAGGCGCTTCAAGCGTTCAATTTTGAGCATTTATTAAAAAGTATTCCTGAGCTCAAGCTACTAAACTGTTCAATTGATACCGTATCTTTTGATACTCCAATCGATTCGTCTAATATGAATCCTTTACATTGGATACATTTGGCTAAAACTATTGAAAATAAGTACACAGAATATGATGGGTTTGTGGTGCTTCACGGGAGTGACACTATGAGTTATTCGGCATCAGCCTTGAGTTTTATGCTTGAACATTTGAACAAGCCCGTGATTTTTACAGGGTCCCAATTACCTATTGGGGATTTGCGCACAGATGCCAAAGAAAACCTAATCACCTCTATTCAGTTGGCCAGTTTACAACAAAATAACACGCCCGTAATAAAAGAAGTTGGGCTTTATTTTGAGTATAAATTATACAGGGGCAATAGAACTACAAAAATAAATGCTGACCACTTCGAAGCCTTTGCTTCCTATAATTTCCCACCCCTAGTCACATCGGGATTAAAGCTTCAGGTACAATACGATTTATTGTTAAAAAATTTCACACAGGACAAATTAAAAGTTCATACGTCTTTAGACACTAATATTGCTTTAATTAAACTTTTCCCTGGAATTCAGCAGACAGTATTAAAATCTATTTTAGAAACCCCAAATCTAAAAGGGGTAGTTTTGGAAACCTATGGCTCGGGCAATGCCACTACTGAAGAGTGGTTTTTAGATCTGTTAAGTAGTGCAATTTCTAAGGACATTCACATCATTAATGTAACTCAGTGCTCAGGTGGAATGGTGCAGCTGGGGCATTATGAAACCAGCAAGCAGATGCGCGATATTGGGGTGATTTCGGCTAAAGATATGACTACCGAGGCCACCATCACAAAGCTGATGTATTTGCTTGGTAAAAGAGACGTAAAGGGAATGTTTCAATTGGTTTTTGAAACATCTTTACGTGGAGAATTATCCGAAAATTAAGATAGTTTTACTTTCACAAGTAAACATTTTTTTATTTATTTGATCTCTTTTAAAAAAAGAAACTAGAGAGGTGGCCGAGTGGTCGAAGGCGCACGCCTGGAAAGTGTGTATACGCCAAAAGCGTATCGAGGGTTCGAATCCCTTCCTCTCTGCAATGCTTAAGATGCAAATCTCTGTTATTCAAAAGGTAAGACTAACGAGGTTTTTAAAATAGATTCACTGTTAAATTTTATTTTTGTAGTGTATTTTTTTTTATATCTTTAGCAACCTATTACAAACACTAATATTTATAAATTTAAGAATAGAACAATGAAAAAATTATTTCCAATTCTAGCTATCGCCCTAACGATGGCAATCGGGTCTGTAAACGCAAGTACAAACACGAACATGAACACCATAACAACAACAATTGTTAGTCCAGTTCAAGATGATGCTTCTGCTGAACAAGTAGAGTCTTTAGGATTTCATCAAGAACTTAAGAAACGATTTATTGAAGGTGGTCCTGGATTCATGGGCATCGTTTTGTTGTGTCTTATTTTAGGATTAGCCATAGCTATCGAAAGAATTATTTTCTTGAATCTTTCAACAACAAACACAAAAAAGTTAACTGAAGATGTAGAAGAAGCACTTTCTTCTGGGGGTGTGGAAGCCGCTAAAGAAGTATGTAGAAATACTAAAGGGCCAATTGCATCAATTTTTTATCAAGGTCTTGATCGGTCCAATGAAGATTTAGACGCAGCTGAAAAAGCCGTTGTTGCTTATGGTGGTGTTCAAATGGGACAATTAGAAAAGAACGTTTCCTGGATTTCATTGTTTATCGCTTTGGCGCCAATGCTTGGTTTTATGGGAACTGTAATTGGGATGATTCAAGCATTCGATAAAATTGAAGCTGCTGGAGATATGCAGCCATCGCTTGTTGCTGGAGGGATTAAAGTAGCACTTCTAACAACGGTATTTGGTCTTATTGTTGCAATTATATTACAGATTTTTTACAACTATATTATAGCAAAAATTGATAGCATTGTAAATAACATGGAAGACGCTTCTATATCATTGATGGATATACTTGTAAAGAACAAAAAATAACTCTACATAACTCATACTAAATCAAATAAATAATTATGGATTTACAAAAATTATTAAAGATTGTAGCTGCAGTTATAGGAGTCTTGTCTATCGTTTTTCTCATAAGTATTATCTCTACAGGTGATGATGCTATTAAAGCTGGAGAAGCCTCAACAAGTGTAAGTACTTTTATGTATGTAGCTTATTTTATTTTAGCTGTTGCTGTTTTGGCCGTAGTGATTTTTACTGTACTCAACTTGGTATCAAATTCAGTAGAATTAAGAAATACATTAATCTCAGTTGGTGCTTTTTTAGTGGTGGCTTTAATTTGTTATTTCATTGCTTCTGGAGCAGAAACGGTTCTAAAAGACGGCTCTATCCTTACTGAAGGACAATCAAAGCTTGTTGGAGCGGGACTATATTTGTTCTATACTTTAGGGTTTGTTGCAGCTCTAACAATGCTGGTCTTCGGCATTAAAAAAACTCTTAATAAGTAATTATGGCTAAACGATCTGCACCAGAAGTTAATGCAGGCTCAATGGCCGACATTGCTTTTTTATTGTTAATATTTTTCTTGGTAACAACGACCATTGAAAAGGATTCGGGTATCAACCGAAAACTTCCACCAATGGAAGAAATAGAACCACCAATTATTAAGCAGAAAAATATATTCACGGTATTATTAAACGGAAAAGATCAATTGCTCGTTGAAGATGAACTCATGGAAATAGAGGACTTGCGCGTTGCTGCCGTAGAGTTTTTGGATAATAATGGCGATAAAACATGCGATTATTGTCAAGGTAAAAAAGATCCCTCTTCTTCTGACAACCCTGATAAAGCAATTATATCTTTGAAAAACGAACGCGAAACATCATATGCTGCATATATTTCAGTGCAAAATGAATTGGTTGCTGCTTACAATGTTTTAAGAAACAGACGCGCATTAGAGATTGGTCCAGGGCGAGGATTCAGAGATATGAATTTTGTAGAAATGGAAAAAAATTATAAAGATGCTCGATTTGTTGGAAACAAAGAGAAACTCAAGGCAGTGATTGATCAAATCAAGTTAGAGTTTCCTCAAAAACTATCGGAGGTACAGTAGTAGTTTCACTATTTAAATAAAACAAAATGTCAAAATTTAAAAAGAAAAAAGACGGAGGACTTCCTGCAATTTCTACAGCTTCTCTTCCAGATATTGTATTCATGTTGCTGTTCTTCTTTATGGTTGCTACTGTGATGCGTGAGAATTCATTAAAAATACAAAATTCACTTCCCGTAGCCAATCAAGTTGAAAAACTAGACAAGAAAAATCCAGTGAGTTATATATACATGGGTAAACCAAGTTCAGGTTACGAAAAATTTGGATCAGAAGCCCGTATACAACTCAACGATCAATTTGCCTCTCTATCTGAGGTTAGTACATTTGTAAGCTCTGAAAGAGCTGCTTTGCGTGAGGAATTAATCCCTTTTTTAACGATAGCACTTAAGGTAGATCGAGAAGCAAATATGGGTATTGTTGGTGATGTTAAGCAAGAACTTAGAAAAGTTAATGCATTAAAAATAAACTATACAACTGGTGTTGGAGACGTTTCCTCTAATATGAATTAAATTTCATCAACTATTTTAGTCAAATAAAAAAAGGTATTCATGATTGAGTGCCTTTTTTTGTACATTTAATTTTTGAACCTTTTCCTTATGAAAAACATAATCATTACGGGCTTTTTTTTAATTCATTTTATAAGTCTTTGGGCACAAACAACTGTAGACGACTCTGACGCACTATACAGAGAAGATCAATTTTATTTTGGGCTTACCTATAATACATTTTTAGATACACCAAATGGTTTCAGTCAATCCGGATTTTCACCAGGACTTAAATTGGGGTTCATTCGAGATTTTCCCATCAATTCCAAACGTACAATTGCAGTTGCCCTTGGATTAGGCTATGCGTTCAATACACATTCTGAAAACATTAAGATTATTAAATCGGCTGATGTCTTTCAGTATGAAATTGTAAATGCCAACTCGTTCAAGAAAAATAGATTTTCTCATCACGGGATTGAGATTCCAATCGAGTTTCGTTGGCGTACATCAAGTCCTCAAGAATATAAATTTTGGAGAATATATGCCGGGTTTAAGGCCAGCTATCTTTTTGCGTCGAATTATCTTTTTGAAAACAGTGCGGGGAGAACAAGATTAGACCATATAAATCTTAATCCTTGGCAATATGGTTTGACACTTAGTTTAGGATATAACAATTGGAATGGATACTTGTATTATGGGTTAAATCCTATGTTTAGAGATGCCTTTGTTGATCAAGATGAATTGGAATTAAAATCCGTTAAAATCGGTTTAATGTTTTACTTTTTGTAATGTAATATTAGACCCAAATCTATTTATACACGCTAGTGAACTGGGACTCAATCAAATTACACATTTTAACACATAACAATTAGGCTAAAATTTAGTAATTTTGCGGACTAATTGTATAAGCATGAGCGTTATATTTCCGGAGCACAAAGGATTAAACCTACCTAAGCTAGCAGAGGATCTGTTGGGCTATTGGAAAAAACACCAAATTTTTGAGGAAAGTATTTCATCTCGAGAAGGCCAAAAACCGTATGTATTTTTTGAAGGCCCGCCATCTGCTAATGGGCTGCCTGGTGTTCACCATGTTCTGGCACGTGCTATAAAAGATATTTTTCCGCGCTACAAAACCATGAAAGGATTTCAAGTCAAACGAAAAGCTGGCTGGGATACACATGGGCTTCCAATAGAGTTGGGCGTAGAAAAAGAGCTAGGTATAACAAAAGAAGATATCGGCAATACGATATCTGTTGAAGACTACAATGCTGCATGTAGAAAAGCGGTGATGCGTTATACTGACGTTTGGAATGACCTTACCGAAAAAATGGGGTATTGGGTGAATATGGACGATCCTTATGTAACTTATGACCCTAAATACATGGAAAGTGTTTGGTGGTTATTGAAAGAAATCTACTCCAAAAATTTATTATACAAAGGCTATACCATTCAGCCGTATTCTCCCAAAGCCGGAACAGGGCTTAGCTCGCATGAGCTGAATCAACCAGGAACTTACCAAGATGTTACAGACACCACTGTTGTTGCTCAATTTAAAGCGCTACAGGAATCTCTTCCTGAATGCTTACAAAACCAAGGAGAAATTCATTTTTTGGCCTGGACAACAACTCCGTGGACACTTCCTAGCAATACAGCTCTAACCGTTGGTTTAAAAATTGAATATGTTCTTGTAAAAACGTATAATCAATATACATTTGAGCCTATAACAGTAGTTTTGGCGAAAGCCTTAATTGGGAAACAATTTTCTGGAAAATTCTGTCAAGTTGAATCTTTAGAGGAATTAGAGAACTACAATAAAGAAGACAAAACAATTCCTTTTTTAGAGATAAAATCTTTTCTTGGTGCGGATTTAGTAGGAGTTAAATACGAGCAACTGCTTCAGTATGCTTTACCTAACGACAATCCAGAACATGCATTTCGTATTATAGCAGGCGATTTTGTAACAACAGAAGACGGAACAGGGATTGTACATACAGCGCCTACATTTGGGGCTGATGACGCCATAGCTGCAAAGCAAGCAACACCTGAAATTCCTCCTCTTTTAGTTAAAGATGAAAGCGATAATTTGGTTCCTTTAGTGGATTTGCAAGGGCGTTTTCGAAAAGAAGTCAAAGACTTTGCTGGTCGTTATGTCAAGAACGAATATTATCAGAAAGGTGAAGCGCCACAAAAATCTGTAGATGTAGAATTGGCGATCAAGCTTAAGACTGAAAATAAAGCTTTTAAAGTTGAAAAATACAAACACAGTTATCCAAATTGTTGGCGTACCGATAAGCCAATTTTATATTACCCTTTAGATTCTTGGTTTATAAAAATCAGTCAAGTTAAAAAACGCATGTTTGATTTAAATCAAACCATCAATTGGAAGCCAAAAAGTACGGGTGAAGGGCGTTTTGGTAATTGGCTTGCCAATGCCAATGATTGGAATCTTTCACGTTCGCGTTATTGGGGTATTCCATTGCCTATCTGGCGTTCTGAAGACGGTAAAGAAGAAATTTGTATCGGATCTGTAAAAGAACTAAAGGGCGAAATGCAAAAATCTGTGGCGGCTGGATTAATGACTAAGGATATTTTTGATGATTTTATAGTCGATGACTATTCCGACAAAAATTATTCTAAAATAGATTTGCATAAAAATATTGTGGATCCTATCGTCTTAGTGTCCGCATCTGGACAGCCAATGTACCGGGAAAGTGATCTCATAGACGTTTGGTTTGACTCAGGGAGCATGCCTTACGCTCAGTGGCATTACCCATTTGAGAATAAAAATCTTATAGATGAAAACAAGACCTTCCCAGCGGATTTTATTGCTGAAGGAGTTGACCAAACACGTGGTTGGTTTTACACATTACATGCTATTGGCACTATGGTTTTTGACTCTGTGGCGTATAAAAATGTTGTCTCAAACGGATTAGTTTTAGATAAAAATGGTCAAAAAATGTCGAAACGTCTAGGCAATGCGACTGATCCTTTTGAAACCTTGGCCACCTATGGACCAGATGCTACTCGTTGGTACATGATTAGCAATGCTAATCCGTGGGATAACCTGAAGTTCGATATTGAAGGAATTGAGGAAGTCAAGCGAAAGTTTTTTGGCACCTTGTTCAATACCTATTCCTTTTTCACCCTCTACGCAAACATAGATCAATTTAAATATACGGAAACTGATATACCACTAGCTGAACGTCCTGAGATAGACCGCTGGATCTTATCTGAGCTTAACACCCTCATTACAAAAGTTGATGAATATTATGCAGATTATGAACCTACAAAAGCCGCAAGAATAATATCAGAATTTACACAGGAATACCTCAGTAATTGGTTTGTCAGACTCAGTAGGAGGCGTTTTTGGAAAGGAGATTATCAAAGGGACAAAATCTCTGCCTACCAGACGTTATTCACTTGCATGCTTACTATTTCAAAACTGGGTGCGCCAATTGCTCCTTTTTATATGGATCGTTTGTATTTGGATCTTATTCAGCATACCGGCAAAGAAGCCTTTAAGAGTGTTCATTTAGCAGAATTTCCTAAGGCCAATACTGTAATGATCGACAAAGCCCTTGAAAGTAAAATGGCCCAAGCTCAATTGATATCTTCATTAGTTTTATCCCTTAGGGCAAAAGAGAAAATAAAAGTACGTCAGCCCCTGCAAAAAATTATGATCCCTGTAGCGTCTGCTACACAAAAGGAAGAAATATTGGCAATTTCTAACCTCATTAAGCATGAGGTTAATATTAAAGAAATCGAACTTCTAGAAGATGCCTCAGATATTTTAGTTAAACAAATTAAACCCAATTTTAAAGTATTAGGGCCTAGATTTGGTAAGGACATGAGGTTTGTAGCAACTGTAGTACAGAACTTGGATGCAGATGCGATAAAAGAAATTGAAAAACAAGGCCATTTAGAGGTTGAAATTAACGGAAAATTTAGTACATTGAAACTCAGTGATGTTGAAATTACATCACAAGATATTGAAGGTTGGCTTGTGGCTAATCAAGGTGCAGTGACCGTAGCACTGGATGTCACTATCACTGAATCTTTAAGAGAGGAAGGTATAGCTCGTGAGCTGGTGAATCGAATTCAGAATTTAAGAAAAGATTCAGGGTTTGAACTCACAGACCACATAGATGTATTTTTAGTGCATGAAACGAGCATGCACAAAGCCATCCAAACCAATTTAGATTATATTAAGGCAGAAACACTAACACATACATTACACGAAGTTAATCAACTTGATGAGGGAATAGAGATAGATTTTGATGATATTTCCACCAAGTTATTTATTAAAAAACACAATTAAATACGCTGATTATGGAAAAAACTAACCGATATTCAGACAATGAACTTGGAGAATTCAAAGCCCTAATTCAAAAGAAAATTGAAAAGGCTCAGCATGATTTAGAACTTATTAAAAGCGCCTATATGAATGATTTAAATAATGGGACAGAGGATACCTCGCCAACATTTAAAGCATTTGATGAAGGAAGTCAAGTCATGAGTAAAGAATCTAATGCACAATTGGCTATTCGTCAGGAAAAATTCATTCGTGACTTAAGGAATGCACTTATAAGAATTCAAAATAAAACATACGGAGTTTGCCGGGTTACAGGTAAACTCATCAATAAAAAGCGTTTGGAACTAGTTCCTCATGCGACTTTAAGTATTGAAGCGAAGAATATGCAGCGATAGTATGCCAAAAAAGAATGCCCTTATTGTTATTCTTTTAGTTTTATTTGTAGACCAAGTCACGAAAATATACATCAAAACCCATTTTGAGCTTGGGCAGGAGTTTGTGGTTTTTGACTGGTTTAAAATTCTTTTTGTTGAAAATGACGGCATGGCATGGGGCGCTAAGCTCAGCGACTTTTCTGCTCATATTTCCGACAAAACAGCTAAATTAGTTCTCACATTATTTAGATTAGTTGCCGTTGTAGGAATTGGTTGTTGGCTGTATACAACTATTAAAAAAAAATCAGCTCATCACTTAATTTATGCTTTGGCATTGATTTTTTCGGGAGCACTTGGAAATATTATTGACTCTGTTTTTTATGGAGTTGTTTTTGATGATAGTTTAGGTCAAAAAGCCTCTCTTTTTAGCGAAAACCCTTACGGTTCTCTTTTTTATGGAAAAGTAGTTGATATGCTGCACTTCCCTGTGCTTAAAGGATATTTACCAAATTGGATGCCTTTCGTTGGTGGAGAATATTTTACATTTTTTAATCCTGTTTTTAATTTTGCTGATGTAGCTATTAGTACAGGAGTTGGTCTTTTGTTGGTGTACAATCACAGAAATTCAAGTTCAAAGCAAAACCCTAATCAAACTGATAAATCTGATTTGGCGTAATACAGTAGTCAAGTGGAATATCTTGTGTGCTTTTATCTTCAATTTCATCCACAGCATCAAAAAATGAAAGCCCAATCTTAATAGCTTCGGGACAAGACTTCAAAAACAAATCATAAAACCCTTTACCATATCCAACTCGTTGTCCTTTTTGATCGAAAGCCAAAAGGGGTACAAATATGACTTGAAGTTGTGAATGTTGGATTTGAATGCCATTCTGAGGCTCTGGAATATTCCAAATACTTGGCTTAATGATAGTATTGTCGCTTAGTAAAAAATGTGTCATTTCACAGCTTGAAATATCACTTTTTGAAACGACAATATGTTTGTCTTTGCCAAATAAAATACTCATGAGTGGCTCAGTTTCAACCTCTTTTAGTGGTTTGATTGTCAAAAATAGATGATAAAAAGAAGCTTCCCATATTGGTAATTTTAGGGTTTGATTGGCAATTTTCAAACTCAGGGTATCAATATCAGATTGGGTTAATGATTTTCGTTTGTGTTTGTAGGTTGTTCTTAGATCTTTCTTGTTCATAAACTAAATTTTGTGGAGTAATGAAAAAGAGCATCCCCTTTGTAAACAATTGGATCTTCGTTAATATTAATAATATAACCCTCACAGTCAGCTTTTATCGATTGATTGAATTTGCCGTAGGCATCTGTTATATATCCCAATACAGATTCTTTTTCAACTTTGGAATTTAGCTTAATTGTGGGACGGAACATCCCAGACGCTTTTGCTCTAATCCACTTACTGTCTTTGATGAAAACAATTTCTTTTTTAGGAGCTGAAACCTTAAATTTTGCACCTAACATGCCAAGGTGATTTAAAATGCGCTTAGCGCCATTTACTCCCGTATTGGTTACTCTAGAATCGATATGGTACGATTTTCCGCCTTCGAAAAGTAAAATTGGTATATTTAGCTCATCGCATGCACTCCTAAAAGATTTCGGTATTTTTTTTGAGTAAACAACAAAAGGAGCTCCATATGCTTTTGCCCATTTTTTAAGTTTAGGAACGCCTGCTACGATTCTGACTTGTGGGGCATTGAATCGTCCAGCGCCTCCAGTGTGATGATCTATAATAAAATCAACTTGTGGGACAATTTCGTTCATGAGTTTATAAGCGACTTGACTAGCAAGTGAGCCTGTCTTTGAACCAGGGAAAACACGATTCAAATCACGTCCATCCGGGAGTTCTCGTGTTTTGTTCAAAAACCCAAAAATATTTAGTACAGGAATACAGATGATTGTTCCTTTTTTTGGTTTATTGATGCCCTTTGCTATGAGTTGCCTTAAAATTTCAACTCCGTTAACTTCATCGCCATGTATCCCAGCAGTGAACAATACAACTGGACCAGGCTTTTTGGATCGATTAATAATGACGGGGACATCGACTCGAGTTCGCGTGTGCAATTTTGCTACATGGAAATTAATCTCTTTGGATTCACCAGCAGATACAGCCTCACCCAAAATATGCAGTACAGAGTTATGTTGATTCATCAGCGTCTATTTCGTTCAATAAATGTAATGATGGCTTTTGCAATATTTTTTTCTGAGGCGCCTTCTATACCCTCAAGACCAGGAGTAGAGTTGATTTCCATTATCAATGGTCCACGATTGGACTGCAAAAGATCAACACCACATATAGGAAGCTTTAGTTGCCGAGCAGATTTGATGGCAATTTTTAGTTCGGGCTCTGTCATTCGGTAATATTCAAAAGTCCCTCCGCGGTGTAAATTCGATCGAAATTCTCCGGGTTTACCTATTCTTTTCATCGCGCCTACAACTTGTCCATCAACAATAAGTGCTCGAATATCTACTCCTTTAGCTTCAGCTATATATTCTTGTACCAACGCTCTAGCTTGTATCCCATTAAAAGCCTCTAATACCGACTCAGCAGCATTTTTGCTTTCGGCCAAAACAACACCAAGACCTTGAGTCCCTTCAAGTAGTTTTATAACTACTGGAGTACCCCCAACATGTTCAATAACCTCCTCCACATCTTTAGAATAATTTGTAAAAACTGTCTTTGGCATATCAATGCCACCCTTGGAGAGGTGTTGAAAACTTCTGAGTTTATCTCTTGAACGAATAATAGCATCAGAAGAAACTGTAGAAAATACGTTCATCATTTCAAATTGACGTACAACAGCACATCCATAAAAAGTGACCGATGCACCTATTCTTGGAATAATAGCGTCTACGTAATCTAAATACTTGTCTTTATAGTAAATTGTGGGTTTTTCTTTTTCAATAATCAAATCACAATTCAATGGATCAATCACCTCAACGACATGTCCTCTGTTTTCAGCTTCCTCAACTAATCGACTGGTGGAATATAAATTTTTATTTCTTGATAAAATGACAATATTCATGAACTAAATATTACTAATTTTTGGACAAGATACTAAAAATGTGGAATCGATTTTTACTATAATTAGAATTAGTATACCTTTGGAATAATGACAAGCTCGAAGATTGAAATACAACTACAAACACTCCCAGATACAGCAGGAGTATATCAATTTTTTGATGCCAAGGATACTATTCTGTATATTGGAAAGGCCAAAAACTTAAAAAAGAGAGTTCGCTCTTATTTTAATAAAGAGCATGAGTATGGCAAGACCAATGTATTGGTTAAGAAAATTCGTGCAATTAAACACATAGTTGTAGCCTCAGAGACAGACGCATTGTTGTTGGAAAATAATTTAATTAAAAAATACCAACCGAGATATAACGTACTTTTAAAGGATGACAAGTCTTACCCTTGGATTTGCATTAAAAAAGAACGTTTCCCTAGAGTCTTTTCAACTCGGCGAGTCATAAAAGATGGGTCTGAATACTTTGGGCCATATACAAGTATTAAAACGGTATACACTTTATTAGATCTTATCAAAGGTCTTTTTTCTTTGAGAACATGCAACTATGATTTGGCTGAGGATAAGATAGCAAACCAAAAATTTAAAGTTTGTTTAGAATTTCATTTAGGGAATTGCAAAGGAGCTTGCGAGGGGAAAGAATTTGAAGCGGACTATTTGCAAAACCTTGCTTCTGTAAGAGAGATTTTAAAAGGGAATTTCAAGAACTCACTTTCTGTTTTTAAAAACCAAATGAAAGCTTTGTCAGCAGACTTGAAGTTTGAAGAAGCCCAAATTCTTAAAGAAAAGATTTCAATTTTAGAAAACTATCAATCAAAGTCAACTATTGTAAATCCAAAAATTAGCGATGTTGAGGTCTATAGTATTGTAAGTGATGAGCATTATGCATATGTTAATTTTTTACAAGTTTCCCATGGTGCTATCATTCGTGCCCATACTATGGAATTAAAGAAAAAACTGGACGAACCAGACCCCGAACTTTTGAGTCTAGCCATTACAGAAATTAGACATCGCTTCAAACTTCAGTCTGATGAAATTTATGTGCCTTTTAAGGTTGAGCTGTCTACGAATTTAAAAGTAACCATTCCGAAGCTTGGCGATAAAAAACATCTTTTAGACTTGTCTTTACGTAATGCAAAGTATCAGCGTTTAGAACAGCTAAAACAGGTTAAAATCACAGATCCTGATCGGCACACCAAACGTATTATGACCCAAATGAAGTCCGATCTTCGTCTTGACAAAGCGCCAACACACATTGAGTGTTTTGACAATTCAAACATTCAGGGAACACACCCTGTGGCAGCTTGCGTGGTTTTTAAAAATGGAAAACCAAGCAAGAAAGAATACCGCCATTTTAATATAAAAACTGTTGAGGGACCTGATGACTTTGCGTCAATGAGTGAGGTTGTATACCGAAGATATAAGCGTCTTTTAGATGAAGATCAGCCTCTTCCGCAGCTTATCATTATTGATGGGGGTAAAGGACAGCTATCCACAGCTTTAAAAAGCTTAGATGAGCTAGGGCTTAGAGATAAAATCGCAATTATTGGAATTGCTAAAAGATTAGAGGAATTATTTTATCCAAATGACCCAATTCCTTTATATTTAGACAAGAAAAGTGAAACATTGAAAATCATACAGCAGTTAAGGAATGAAGCCCACCGTTTCGGTATAGAACATCACCGCAACAGGCGCAGCAAGTCCGCATTGAAATCGGAGTTAGAGTCAATTCCAGGAATTGGGGATAAAACACGTATACAGTTGCTCCAAGCGTTCAAATCGGCACAAAGAGTTTCTTTTGCAAAGTTAGACGAACTAGAACACATTGTAGGCAAATCAAAAGCCCAAAAAATTTATAATTTTTATAATAATAAAAAATGAAATTTGCATCCAAATTTTATATTATTCTTTCACTTTGTTGCTGCCTAGGCTTTGCTCAAGAACCTTTGACAGACAATCCCAAAGTTGGTTTAGTTTTGAGTGGTGGCGGCGCCAAAGGCTTGGCACATATAGGGGTGTTGAAAGTTATAGATAGTTTGGGGGTGCGTATTGATTACATCGCTGGAACAAGTATGGGTGCAATTGTTGGTGGATTATATGCATCCGGCTATTCCGCAATGCAGTTGGACTCTATTTTTAGTGAAGTTGATATAGATGTTCTATTGGGGGATAAAGTACCACGAGCATCAAAGACTTTTCAGGAACGAAGAAACTCAGAAAAGTACGCCGCATCTTTACCATTAAATAATTTTAAAATTAAACTGCCTTCTTCTATTTCTAGAGGGCAAAACGTATTTAATTTGTTTACCAAATTGACAATGAATGAACGAGAAATAACGGACTTCAGTCAACTTCCAATTCCGTTTTATTGCATAGCTACAAATATGGAAACTGGGGGAGCTGTTCTGTTAGATAAAGGCAATCTTGCTGAAGCAATTTCAATTAGTAGTGCGCTGCCAACGCTATTTCAACCAGTGGAACATGATGGCGAATTGCTTATGGATGGTGGAATTGCTAATAATTACCCTATCGAGATTTTAAAGACAAAAGACGTAGATCTGATTATTGGAGTGAATGTTCAAGATGATTTATTGACCAAAGAAGAAATCAAATCGGTTTCTGAAATCTTGACTCAAATCAGTAATTTTAGATCTATTGAGTCTATGCAAAAAAAGATTCAATTGACTGATATTTACATTGAACCTGATGTTGACGATTACTCAATTATTTCATTTAATAAAGGAGCAGAAATTATTCAAATAGGAGAACGTACTGTTGCACCATTCTTAGACAATTTAAGCGCTATTGCAAGCAAACAAAATTTTAGAAAACCGTATTATCACCCCCCTGTTTTGGACAGCTTGAAAATAAATAGTATAGAAATCACTGGCAATGAAAAGTACACAAAAGCATACATTGCTGGGAAACTGCGTTTTCGTCCAAATGAGGTGTTGAGTTTTGATGATATTAATAACGGCGTAAACAACTTATTGGCAACAAATAATTTTGACCGCTTTCGTTACGACTTTTCTTTATCAAAAGAGTTTGGGTATGACTTTAGAGGGACAATAAAAGAAACCACCAATACAAGTTTTTTAAAATTCGGAATACATTATGATCAAGTTCTCAAAAGCTCCGTTCTTTTAAACTTTACAAAAAAACAATTTATAATCAAAAATGATGTATTGTCTATAGATTTTGTTTTAGGCGATAATTCGCGCATCAATTTTGACTATTACATTGACAAAGGGTTTTATTGGAGCATAGGTCTTAATGCCAAATATATGGGGTTTAGGTATGATATAAATCCCTTGTTTTTTGACAACGCTCTACCTGAGTCAATGAGCAACAGAATTCCCACAACCTTTTCTGATTTCAGCGGAAGTTTTTTTGTAGAAACACTCATTAAAAAAGATTTTTCCTTCAAACTAGGTTTAACGTTCAAACGCTTAAACATATATTCCAGTAGTCCTTCGCTGGTTCCAACTTTTCAAAGTGATAGATATCAATTAGTTGATTCAAACCTTTCTTTTTTTAATACCCGTTTAAAATTTGATACTATTGACGACCCGTTTTTTCCATCAACAGGGTTTTTGTTTGAAAGCGGTATGGATTTATATTTAAGCGCATCAAATTTTAATGACTTCAGTCAATTCTCTGTTTTAAAAGCAAATGTTTTAAAAGCATTTGCTGTTACTGAAGACTTATCTATTTCTATTGGTTCAGAAGGCGGTTTTATGATTGGTAACGAACAATTTCCTTCACTTAATTTTGGATTAGGAGGGTATACACATCAAAAAATTAATTACAACAGAACCTTCTACGGATACGACTTTTTTAGTCTATCAGGGAATAATTATTTGAAAGCTCATTTTAATATTGATTATGAGTTTTATAAGCGCCACCATATTAATATTTCTGGTAACTTTACTAACATAGGGAATGATATTTTTTTAACTAAAGAATGGCTTTCAATACCAGACTATAGTGGTTATGCTATAGGCTATGGTCTAGAGACTATTTTTGGTCCGATTGAACTCAAATTTCATTGGTCTCCAGAAAACGACTACAGCGGCGCTCTAGTGAATTTAGGCTACTGGTTTTAACTCGTATCATTTTTTTTATTAAATTTGTGTATGACTCTTTTTTGGAATGATCTTTTATTGTTACTTCACTTTCTTATCAAAAGAAATCCTGAATAAGCCATTTCTTGCGCCCTGCAAAACAATTCTCCTTTTTAGCTTATTTGTTTAACAAAAAAAAATTTAAAATGCCATTTTATCACAAACTTGGAAAAATTCCGCCTAAAAGACATACTCAATTTAAAAAACCAAATGGTGGTTTTTATTATGAACAATTATTTGGCACCATAGGATTTGATGGAATGTCTACCAACTCCTACCACGAGCAACGCCCAACACAAGTCAAATCTATAGGCAAGCAATACAGTATTGCCCCAAAAGTCTCTAAATCCAATAACATTCAATCCTACCGTTTACGTGGATTTGAAATCACCCCAAAAGCAGATTATTTGGACAGCAGAACAGTTATACTCACCAATTCCGATTGCAATATTATTTTAGCAGCGCCAGAATCATCACTCACGGATTACTTTTATAAGAACACGGATGCAGATGAGCTTATTTTTGTACACAAAGGAAGTGGTAAGCTGCGTACAATGTATGGGAATTTAGAATTTAAATACGGGGACTATTTATTAATTCCTAGAGGGATTATTTATCAAATTCAATTTGATTCTGCAGATAATAGACTTTTTATTGTTGAGTCTTTCAGTCCGATGTATACCCCAAAACGTTACCGCAATTGGTTTGGCCAAATGTTGGAACACTCTCCTTTTTGCGAACGAGACATTCGCAGGCCAGAGGAGTTAGAGACTTACAATCAAAGTGGTGAATTTACTATCAAATTGAAGAAGCAAAATGAAATTATTGAAATGATTTATGCTTCACATCCTTTTGATGTGGTTGGCTACGACGGTTATAATTATCCATACGCCTTTTCAATTCACGATTTTGAACCCATTACAGGTAGAATTCATCAACCGCCTCCTGTGCATCAAACTTTTGAAACTAATGCATTTGTGGTGTGTAGCTTTGTGCCCCGCATGTACGATTACCACCCCGACTCAATTCCTGCGCCCTACAACCACAGCAATATTGATAGTGATGAGGTTTTGTATTATGTGGATGGAGATTTTATGAGTCGAAATGATATTAAAGCAGGTCATATTTCTCTACATCCAGCAGGGATTCCACATGGACCACATCCAGGAGCTATGGAACGAAGTATTGGTCAAAAAGACACTCAAGAATTAGCTGTAATGGTTGACACTTTTAACCCCCTTCAAGTTACTGACGAAGCCCTCAAAATCGCTGACGATGATTACCATAAATCATGGTTAGAAAATTAATATTTAACCCAAAATTTAGTTATGAAAAAAGCATTAAAATCTGTAGACTATGGTCTTGAAAAAATATTTGAAGGGGCGCAAGACTTTTTGCCTCTTTTAGGAACCGATCATGTAGAGTTTTATGTCGGCAATGCCAAACAAGCAGCTCACTTTTACAAAACCGCTTTTGGTTTTCAGTCTCTAGCCTATAAAGGCTTGGAAACAGGGTCAAAAGATAAAGTGAGTTATGTTCTTCAGCAAGGAAAAATTAGATTAGTACTCACCACCCCGCTTAACAGCAAGTCCGCAATAAATGATCATTTGCGAACTCATGGCGATGGCGTTAAAGTAATTGCCCTTTGGGTTGATGATGCTCGCAAGGCCTACGAAGAAACCACTGAGCGTGGAGCAAAATCCTATTTTGAGCCTAAAATTCAATCTGATGAATTTGGCGAAATCATTAGCTCAGGCATTTATACTTATGGCGAAACTGTCCATGTTTTTGTGGAGCGCAAGAACTACAAGGGTGTGTTTTTCCCAGGTTATGTTGCAATGGAATCGGATTATAATCCGCCCAGCGCAGGCCTCAAATTTATTGACCATATAGTTGGCAATGTGGGTTGGGGTGAAATGGATACTTGGGTGAAATGGTATGAAGAGGTGATGGGTTTTGTTAATTTTTTATCATTTGATGATAAGCAAATTCATACCGAATATTCTGCCTTAATGAGTAAAGTGATGAGTAATGGTAATGGACGCATTAAATTTCCAATTAATGAGCCTGCTGAAGCCGAAAAACGCT
Source organism: Bacteroidota bacterium (assembly GCA_027593245.1). GTDB lineage: Bacteria > Bacteroidota > Bacteroidia > Flavobacteriales > Flavobacteriaceae > UBA3537. The sequence continues at coordinate 38,042 of JAQCJC010000002.1, forward strand.
CACAGATTGAAGAGTATCTCGATTTTTATGAAGGATGTGGTGTTCAGCACTTGGCGGTTGCAACAGACGATATTATAGCTACAGTAAAACATCTGCGTACCAATGGGGTAGAGTTTTTACCACCCCCTCCTCAGGCTTACTACGATGCGATTCCAAAGCGTCTTGGTAAGCACATGAAACTTATGAAGGAAGATATTTCAAAACTTCAGGAGTTTTCTGTTTTGGTTGATGCAGATGAAGAAGGGTATTTATTACAGATTTTTACTAAACCGCTACAAGATCGACCAACCTTATTTTTTGAGATTATACAACGTATGGGTGCAAAGGGCTTTGGTGCTGGAAATTTTAAAGCGTTGTTTGAATCAATTGAACGTGAACAAGCAAATCGAGGAACACTTTAATAAAACTGTTCATAATGATTTTCAATTGTTTTTAGATTTGGAATAATAATTGCAAATTTGCATCTACATCATTAAAAGATGGTATGATGCGTATAGTATTAATTTGCTTCCTTTTTCTTGCGTGCGGAAAGTTTGGTTCAGCCCAAAGCGAATCTTCTTTTCAAGCTGGAGAATGGCTTAAGTTTAAGCTCAGCTACAGCGGCTGGGTAAAAGCCGGAAACGCAACATTGCATATAAAAAATGCAACCTACAATGGCTTACCCGTTTATCATGTTGTTGGCAAGGGCGAAACCACAGGCGCACTCAAATGGTTTTTTAAAGTCAAAGACCGTTACGAAAGCTATTTTGATAAATCAACGGGAGTGCCCTACAAATTTGTAAGAGACATTTACGAGGGCGGTCATGTTAAAAACAGAATTGTTGAATTTGATTATAATAAGAAAGTTGCAAACGTAAACGACCTTAAAAGAGGAACGAAAAAATCGGTGCCCATACAGGACAATATTCAAGATATGATTTCTGCTTATTATTATTTACGAAATCACTATGACACCAACACTATCAAAAAAGGGGATATTGTTAAATTAAATATGTTTTTTGATGATGAAATCTTTGGATTCAAATTAAAGTTTTTAGGCCGTCAAACAATAAAAACCAATTTTGGTAAGGTAAAATGTTTGAAATTTCGCCCTTATGTAATGGCAGGTCGCGTATTTCAGGAAGAAGAAAGTGTTACACTTTGGGTTAGTGCAGATAAAAATAAAATACCTTTGAAAATCCAAGCCGACCTTCGAGTGGGATCTATACGATCTGATTTGATAGCGTTCAAAGGTCTTAAATTCCCCTTTGAATTACAACTCTAACATATTCCTATGAAAAATAACGCAACAAAAAACTTAATTCAATCCCTTGAAGATAAATACAGCGCTATAAATCAGGACAAGAATGTATATTTAGAAGGTCTTTTACACAGTAAAACGATTAATTATTGGGATTATATTCATACCGATGCGCTTCTAAACTTGCAAATTCAACGAACTACACTCCCTGACGAAATGGTTTTTATTGGTTATCATCAAATCAATGAATTAATCTTTAAGATGATTTTGTGGGAGCTGCAGCAGCTTGCTGAAATGCCCGTCCTAAATGTTGACATTTTCTCTGATAAGCTCATGCGTGTTAGCCGTTATTTTGACATGTTGACCTCCTCATTTGCAATTATGCAGGATGGTATGGATCTAGCGCAATACAATAAATTTAGACACACACTAACACCGGCCAGCGGATTTCAAAGTGCACAATACAGAAAAATAGAGTTTGCTTCAACGGAGCTTATCAATCTAATTGATCCTCGATTTCGCGACACTATCGATAGAGATACAGCATTTGAGCATGCTTTCGAACACCTTTATTGGCAAGCTGCTGGAAAAGATTTCAAAACCGGTAAAAAATCGATTTTACTCACAAATTTCGAAGGGCGATATAAGGAAGAGTTTATTACATTCATGAAAGTGTACAACACCAAAAACCTTTGGACCCGTTATAAAGAATTATCTGTTGACGATCAAAAAAACAACACCCTTGTAAAGGCCATGCGTCATTACGATTACACAGTCAATATCACGTGGGTGATGGCTCATTTTAACGCTGCAAAGCACTATATATTAACAAGCTCTGGTGACGGTGAAGCAACCGGCGGAAGTAACTGGCAAAAATATATGCACCCGAAATACCAAAAAAGAATATTTTTTCCTGAACTTTGGAGCGCCAAAGAAAAAGACAATTGGGGGCATGAAGTTTAGTATTAATCCAGCACTATTTAATTTAAAATTTTTCCTTTACGGATTTATCTTGTTTATTGGATTTTATACTTTTAAAAGTTGTTCAAATGATGAGCCTAAACCCCTTTTAAACGAATCAACATTCCTTTCTGATAATTATAAATTTGGTTATAATTTTAATAATTTTAATATAGTTTATGATACCATACAGAAAGGCGATAGTTTTGGTGAGATTTTAGAAAAAAATAAACTCGTATACCCAAAAATCCATTACATTGCTGAAGCTACTAAAGAAGTTTTTGACATCCGTCAGTTAAGAATAGGTAAGCCCTATATAATGCTTTTTTCAAAAGATGGCTCTGATCAACCTTTGGTTTTTATTTATCAACAGAACAAAATTGAATACTTAGTCGTTGAGTTTTGTGACACCATCAAGGCTTATCAACAACGAAAGCCTATTAAAATTGTTGAAAAAGAAGCTTTTGGAGTCATTGAAAGCTCATTATCAGAAACGATGGAAGCACAAGGATTGCCAGTTCAATTAATCTACGAAATGTCTGATGATATTTATGCCTGGACTATTGACTTTTTTAGGCTACAAAAAGGGGATAGTTTTAAAGTAATTTACAAACAGCGCTTTGTGGAGGATAGTATTTATGCTGGAATTGAGCGAATAGATGCTGCCTATTTTGAACACAAAGGCGAACCAATATATGCTTTTGATTTCATTACTCCTGAGTCTAAAACCAGTACTGATTATTATGATCTGAGTGGGAAAAGTCTTCAAAAAGCATTTTTGAAGAGTCCTATAAAATTTAGTCGAATTTCATCCAGGTACAATCTCAATCGTCGTATTGCTTTGTATGGGAATAGAGTTCGTCCGCACAAAGGTACTGATTTTGCTGCACCTGTTGGCACACCAATCTTGGCTACTGCTAATGGTACAGTTGTGGAATCTACACGGCGTGGAGGAAATGGCAAGTATGTTAAAATCCGGCACAATGCCACTTATTCTACACAGTACCTTCATATGAGTAGGCGCTTGGTAAATGTCGGCGATTTTGTTAAACAAGGAGATGTAATAGGAAAAGTCGGAATGACAGGTAATACTAGTGGACCGCATGTGTGCTATCGTTTTTGGAAAAATGGACGTCAAGTCGATCCATTTCTTCAAAAACTTCCGGATGCAAAAGCACTGCCAGATAAATATAAAACCGAATTTCTAGCCTATATTGCACCGCTCAAACAAAGACTTGATTCAATAAATTAACCAAATTTTAAAAATATTATGAGCTTAAAATCCATAAACCCCACACAAACTACCGCTTGGGAAAATTTACAACATCATTTTGAATCCATTAAGGATGAACATATGGTTTCTTGGTTTAATGATGATTCAAATCGCACATCCAAAATGAGTGTAAAATGGGAGGATTTTTTCCTTGATTTTTCTAAAAACAGAATCACTTCTGAAACACTAAAATTATTGAAAAATTTAGCAGAGGAAGTACAATTAGACGATGCGATTTCTAAATATTTTGGTGGTGAAAAAATCAACAAAACAGAAGGACGAGCAGTATTGCACACTGCACTGCGTGCGCCAGAAGATGCAGAGGTTTTATATGAGGGGAACAATGTTATTCCAGAAATTTACCAAGTAAAGGACAAAATAAAGCAATTCTCACAGGAAGTTATTGAAGGGGATAGAAAAGGGTTTACCAACAAGGCCTTTACAGACATTGTGAACATTGGGATTGGAGGTTCTGATCTTGGCCCAGCGATGGTTGTTGATGCTTTATCGTATTATAAAAACCACTTAAACGTACACTTTGTAAGTAATGTTGATGGCGATCATGTGCATGAAGTCCTCAAAAAATTAGACCCACAAACTACTCTTTTCGTTATTGTTTCAAAAACATTTACGACACAAGAGACGTTATCAAATGCCACAACCATCAAACAATGGTTTTTGCAACACGCAACCCAAGACGACATTGCAAAACAATTTGTTGCTGTTTCTACCAATATCGAAAACGTAAAAGCATTTGGCATTGATTCTCAAAACATATTCCCTATGTGGGATTGGGTAGGCGGTCGCTTTTCATTGTGGAGTGCAGTTGGACTAAGTATAAGTTTAGCAATAGGATTTGATCAGTTTGAGGCTATGCTCAAGGGTGCGCACAAAATGGATGTTCATTTTAAAGAAGAAAAGTTTGAACAAAACATTCCAACGCTATTAGCGTTCTTAAGTATTTGGTACAACAACTTTTTCAAAGCAGAAAGTGAAGCAATTATCCCTTACACACAATATTTAAATCAGTTTGCGACCTATCTTCAGCAAGCTATTATGGAAAGTAATGGTAAGAGTATTGATAGAGCGGGCAACAATGTAAATTATCAAACAGGGAACCTAATTTGGGGGGAGCCGGGTACCAATTCACAACACGCTTTTTTTCAATTAATTCATCAAGGCACAAAATTAATTCCTGCTGACTTTATAGGATTTGGGACATCATTGCACGGCAATCAAGACCATCAAGACAAGTTGATGTCCAACTTTTTTGCACAAACAGAAGCTCTGCTCAATGGCAAAACAAAAGCTGAGGTGAAAGCCGAAGGAACCAATGAATCTATAATCTCATATAAAATTTTTGAAGGAAACCGCCCTACCAACACCATTTTTATAGATAAACTTACGCCAGAAAGTCTTGGAAAACTGATAGCAATGTACGAGCACAAAATTTTTGTTCAAGGGGTAGTTTGGAATGTATTTAGCTACGATCAATTTGGGGTTGAACTGGGCAAGCAATTGGCAGGAAAAATACTTAATGAATTTACGGACAGTTATTCTGCGCATCACGATGCATCAACAGCCAATCTTATCAGCATGTACAAATCTATGCGTTGAGGGTTAAACATTACGTATTTGTTAATTATTAACATTATTTCCGCTCTTGTGTTAACAAATCATCAAATATAAATCTATATTTTTTTAATTCTGTATAACATTCTTATTTTTATAGTAAATCAACATAAAATCATTAGACAAAAAAAATGAAAAAATTATTAATTTTAGTAGTGGGATTTCTCCTTAGTGTGGCTCCTACTTTTGCTCAAAGTGTCATTACAGGAACTGTAATGGATGCAGAGCTTAAAGCACCTTTATCTGGTGCAAATGTTATTGAGTCAGGGACTTCAAATGGTACCATGACTGATTTCGATGGAAAGTTTTCTATCGAAACAACCGCAAATAGCGGATCGGTAGTAGTTTCTTACGTAGGGTATAAATCTATGACAGTCAGCTTTGACGGGTCTACAGATTTAGGGACATTAACTTTGGTTGCAGACAATTCGCTCGGTGAAATTGTGATCGTTGGATCAGGGGTTATTGATTTAGCTGAAGACAGAAAAACACCCGTAGCGGTATCTACTATTCGCTCTGCAGAAATTCAGGCACGTGCCGTAGGTAACGTAGAATTCGGAGAAGCGTTAAAGAACACACCATCTATCTATGTGTCTAACCAAGCAGGTGGATTTGGAGACAGCCAAGTTTTTACGCGTGGTTTTTCTCAATCTAACACGGCCTTCCTTTTGAATGGTCAACCAATCAATGGTATGGAAGACGGTAAAATGTATTGGTCTAACTGGTCCGGTATGTCCGACGTAGCTAATGCTGTTCAAGTGCAAAGAGGTCTTGGATCCTCCAAGCTTGCAATTTCATCTGTTGGAGGTACAGTCAACATTGTATCCAAAACGACAAACAGAACAAAAGGAGGTTTCGTTCGATTCCTTACGGGTAATGACAGTTATTTCAAAACTACAGCATCCTACGATTCTGGCTTGGATGAAAATGGATGGGCATTTTCCATTTTGATGGACCACTGGCAAGGACACAGAAAATATGCAGTAGGAACTGCAGGTCAAGGCCAAAACTATTTTTTTTCTGTTGGATATAAAGCAAGTGAAAGAAGTACATTCAACTTTTTAGTTACTGGAGCGCCACAATGGCATGATCAAAATTTTTCAAAACGATTAGATGAATTTGAGCAATACGGCAATAAGTACAATGATAATAGCGGATTTTACAACGGTAGCCGTTTCACTGAAAGACGTAATTATTACCACAAACCAATTGCAAATATTAACTGGGATTTCAATATCAATGAAACTTTAGACCTTTCTACAGTACTGTATGCCTCTTGGGGCCGTGGAGGAGGTACCGGTGGATGGGGCCGTGGAAGAATACGTTATGACGACCCTGAATCAACAAGCTCTGGTAATGGCGAAGAAATTGACTTTGATGCGATTGAAGCTCAAAATACTGCAATTCCAGGTGGTATTGGTTATTCAGACAGTGATGATCCAAATTATTCCCCTGCGTATGCGCGGAGAGCTTCTGTAAACAACCATAACTGGTATGGGGTTGTATCAAACTTAAACATTGATAATGGTGGTCCATTTAATTATAATATCGGGTTTGATGGTAGAACATACACTGGAGACCACTTTAGACAATTAACACATATGTTTGGTTTAGATGCTTGGAATGATAATGGTAATTTGATTACTCAAACATTTGATGCAAACCCTTGGGCATCTTTATCAAACTATGCTGATGAAGATCAAAGAATTGCTTATGATTATTCAGAAACAATCAATTATTTAGGTGGTTTTGCTCAAGCAGAATATGCTACCGACAACCTTTCTGCGTTCTTACAAGGGTCTGTATCGACTCAGTCTTATCAAAGAGACGGGGGAAATGTTGCTGGTGATGCTGGAAAATCGGAAAAGATTGATAAATCGGGGTACAACCTGAAAGGTGGTTTAGGGTACACAAGTAACGATGGCCAACATAAATTATTTGCAAACGCTGGAATTTATTCCAGACAACCTTTCTTGGATAATATTTTTGATAATGTTCGTTACAGCAACGATTTAATCAATAACGGTGATGTAGAAAATGAAGAAGTAATTGGCTTTGAAGCTGGATACCGTTTTCAGTCCGATGAAATCCGTTTAAACATTGATGCATACAGCACTGAGTGGGGTAATCGCTACCTTTCTTTCGGTGGTCAAGACGACGCAGGCGATGATATTTTCTATAACTTCAACGATGTAACACAAATACATACTGGTATAGAATTTGACTTTCAATACAAGCCAATGGCTGCAAACGGATTAGCTTTTAATGTATTTGGTTCTATTGGAGACTGGAAATATAAAGATACCACTCCTTATAGAAGATTTGATGGCGAAACCAATCAATTAGAGGAGTCTGGAGAAGTTAACCTCTCTGACGTGAAAGTTGGCGAAGCACCACAGACTTCATTTGGCCTTGGTTTGGATTGGGACGCTACCGACCGCTTGACTCTTTATTCTTCATTCAATTATTTTGATGATTTTTACGGCTTTGTAGACGTAGAAGATGTTATCCAAGCTGGTGTTGATGGTGAGGTCTATGAAGCAGAAGAATTAAATAGCTACGGTCTACTTGATTTGGGTCTGTCTTATGATTTCACCCTTGGTGGTAAAAACGTACTATTTAGAGCTAACGTCTATAACCTTCTCGATAAAGATTACGTAAACCAAAAAGATGCATACGGGTATTTTAAAGGTAATGGAACAACATGGAACGCAAGTTTTCAATACAGATTCTGATTCACACGTTTAAATAAAATAACGAATTTAAGCCCCCACATGTGTGGGGGTTTTTTTATGGCTAGAAATCTTGTACTTTTGTAGAGAAAACTAAACTTTATCACAATGATCAAATCTGTACATTCCTATTGGGCCTATTTAGTCTTAGTCGTTTTGCTTTTAGCTGTATTCAAAGCAATCTTAGGAGTAATTTTAAAAAAAGAATACGACCCAAAAACATTTCGTGTGGCTTTGTTTACACTAATTGTTTCCCATATTCAACTACTTATTGGTCTTGTTTTGTATTTTACTTCTAGCCGTTTTTCTTTGTGGGCTGATTTGGGCGTTGGTGAGGTTATGAAGACGGCTGTTCACCGACTTTACTTAGTAGAGCACCCCACCATTAATATTTTGGCGGTAGCCTTAATAACAATAGGCTATTCGAAACACAAAAAGAAAAGATTATCTGCTCCAAAATTCAAAACATTGGCAATTTTTTACACCATTGCATTGTTGCTCATACTGTCTAGGATACCGTGGGATGTATGGCCCAATTAGAAATTAGTTGACTTCTTTTATGATATGCACATAAACGGGGAAATGATCGCTGTAACCGTTTGTAAACCCTCCCCAAGAAAAGCTTCGGAAAGGGTACCCCTTGAATTGCCCCTTTTTGGTGATTAAAAATTGTGCATTATAAACACCCGCTTTATAAAATCTGAACGATGAATAATCCTCTTCAAGTAAAGGCTTTGTAATTAGAATTTGATCAAACAAACTCCAAGCGTCTCTATATGCATTTGAGCCAATTCCACTTTTAAAAAACGGCTCCATGGGGTTGTAAATTCCCTTAAAGCCAACTTTCTTTTTATTGCCTTTGGCCTTGAGTATTTTTTTGAGGCTACTGTTGTTTGGGTTATCATTTAGGTCACCCATACTAAACACCTTAGCATAAGGATCATTGCTTTGAAGCGAATCAATAAGTCGTTTATTCAAGGCAGCCGCAGCTTCACGTTTAGATCTACTTCTTGCTTCTCCTCCACTGCGTGATGGCCAGTGATTGACGATAAGGTGAATTAAATCACCTTCCAAATACCCACTGACCAAAAGTTGATCTCTAGTATAATCCCGATCCCCATCGCTATCTCTTAATTTTAATTCATGTGAGCTTGTGCTTATTGGCACAAATAATGCCTTTTGATACATCAGTGCTACATCAATTCCGCGTTCATCTGGTGATTCATAATGAACAATTCCATAATCTTTTTCTAGTAATGCAGGATCGTTGGCTAAATCTTCAATAACCGCTCTGTTTTCAACTTCAGAGAGGCCGATAATCGCAGGAGTGTTTTTTGCCATATCCGCACCAATTCGTGCAATCACACTAGCCATATTTTGGACTTTTTTTTGATAAACTTCGGCACGCGCTGTTTTGAGCTCCATTATTGGACTTGCCTCATCGTATTTGTTGGGGTCATTAATGGTGTCAAAAAGGTTTTCAACATTATAAAAAGCGATGGTATGTACTTTAAATTTTCGTTTGTTCTGCGCTTCTATTTTCAGTGCGAAAAGAGCGAAAAACAAGATGATAACAACTTTGAAGTATTTATTTAACATATGAGAAAAAATGGATCTTTGATTTGTAATTAATTATTAATCCAAAAGTATAAATTTTAAAATAAGAAACGTACTTTTGTTTAATATATATGTATATATACTTCAACAAAATCAATCGTAATATGAAAAAACAATTTTTTAGTTTTTTGTTTGTATGTTTTAATTTATATTTTGTCTTTGCACAACAAACGGTTGTCAAGGGTATAGTGAAAGACATGCTTACCGACCAACCTATTATTGGCGTTTTGGTCAATTTTGAAGGAACTCAATTAACTACTTACACTAACGAATTGGGTGTGTTTGAGTTTTCCTCGGGCTTGCCCTTAGGTGAGCAAATACTTACGCTAAGTAAAGTAGGTTACCTCAAAGCGCGATACCCCATTATCGTTTCGGAGGGCCAAACGTTAAGTATTCAAGACATGATGTTATCGTTAGACAACTCGGATGATGATTTATTCACTATCACACTTTCTGATGATGAACTTAATGATGACACTAGTGGCGCTGATAACATTTCTGGACTACTGTCTGCTTCTCAAGATATTTTTCAAAGAGCCGCCGCCTTTGAGTTCAGTTCATCATTTTTTCGTGTACGAGGGTTAAATTCAGAGAATGGAAACGTTTTGATGAATGGTATTGAAATGAATAAAATGTTTGATGGCAGGCCTCAGTGGAGCAACTGGGGAGGACTGAATGATGTTTTAAGAGGTCAAGAACTGAGTATGGGATTGGCGCCATCTTCATATAATTTTGGAGGCCTACTAGGGTCAACTAACATTAATTTGAGAGCATCTAGTTACAGAGCTGGAGGTAGAATTACATATTCCTCATCCAATAGAAGCTACACAAATCGTTTGATGGCAACATATGCCTCAGGAATGGTTGATGGTGGATGGGCCTATGCTTTTTCAATCGGTAGGCGTTGGGGTAATGAAGGGTTTCAAGATGGAACTTTCTACGATGCCAATTCATTTTTCGCATCTATTGAAAAGAAAATTAATGATAAACATAGTTTAAATTTTGTTGGAATTTACACGCCTAACCGCCGTGGTAAATCTTCGCCCAACACTCAAGAGGTTTTTGACCTAAAGGGGATTACTTACAATGAATACTGGGGATGGCATGATGGCGAAAAACGCAACTCTCGTGTTAGACGTATTGCGGAACCTGTACTAATGTTGAATCATTATTGGGATATGTCTGAAAAGACATCATTGAACACGAATGTTGCTTATCAATTTGGCGAACTTGGAAATAGTCGTTTGGATTATGCAGGAGGAGCCAATCCAAGTCCAGCCTACTACCAAGGTTTACCGAGTTACTTTTTGGCGGATACTGATGGTCCAGATTATGCAGGGGCTTATTTAGCCGATCAATCCTTTAGAAATGGTGGTCAAGTCAACTGGAACCGTATTTATGATGCTAACCTAACCAATAACATCAATGGCGATTATGCCGCTTATGTATTGTATGAAGACCGTAGCGATGATGAGCAATTAACAGTCAATACTATTTTAGAATCTCAATTATCCGAACATACAACGCTTAATGCAGCGATAAACTACAAACGTTTAAAGTCACATAACTTTGCTGAAATAGTTGATATGCTAGGCAGCAATACAGGCTATCTTAATGTAGATTCTTTTGATCAAGTACAATTTGATCTGCAAAATCCAAATCAAGTTGTTGGTGAGGGTGACACCTTTCGATACAATTACAATATTGATGCTAATGTTTTAAGTAGTTTTCTTCAAGCACAGTTCAAATACAACAAAGTAGACTTCTTTGTTTCGGGGAGCTATACAGCTACCGAGTATCAGCGTGAAGGGCTGTATCAAACAGAAACATATGCCGATTATTCTTTAGGCAAAGGGCGTAAACTTTCTTTCACCGGATTAGGAGCAAAAGGAGGGTTTACTTACAAATTTTCTGGTAAGCATATTTTTAATGTCAATGCAGGATATCTTTCTAAAGCGCCAACCATTAGAAATACATTCACTAATTCTCGCGAAAATCACGCGATTGTTGGCGATAAATCAGGGATAAACATCACAGAAGAAAAAATCACCTCTTTTGACGCCAACTATATTTTCAGATCCTCAACGGTTAAAGCTAGATTGACAGGGTACTATACACAAATGCAAGATGCTAATGAGGTTTCATTTTATTTTGCTGATGGTATTAGTGGAGTTGATCAAGGGACTGCTTTTGTTCAAGAAATACTTCAAGGGATAGATAAAAGTCATTTGGGAATGGAATTTGGGATTGAAGCCCAAGTCACGCCAAGCATTAAGTTGACCGGTGTTGCTTCTGTTGGTCAATTTACTTATGATAACAATCCAAATTTGGTATTAACATCCAGTGACTTTGTTGAAGGGCTTAACTTTGGTGAAGCTCAGCTAGAGAACTATAAAATAGCAGGAGGACCTCAACAGGCAGCCTCTATTGGGTTTGAATACAGAGACCCAAATTATTGGTGGTTTGGTGCAACAACCAACTTCTTCGCCAATACCTATGTGGATGTTTCTCCATTGACTAGAACAGAAAACTTTTATTTAGACACGGATGGACTTCCTTTTTCAGATTATGATCCGAACTTGGCGAGGGAACTATTACGTCAAGAGCGATTTGAAGACTATATGGTAGTAAATGCCGTGGGCGGAAAATCTTGGAAAATAGGTGACTATTATGTTAGCTTATTTGTAAGCCTAAACAATATTTTTAATCAGAAATATAAATCTGGCGGATTTGAGCAAGGGCGAAGTGCCAATTACCAATCTTTAAAAGAAGATGCAGCCAACCCCAAGCGCGTCTTTGGACCAAAATATTGGTATGGTCGAGGCCCAACCTATTTCTTAAACCTAAATTTCAGATTCTAAAAAAACTAAAAATGAACATTAATTTTAAACTAATGAAAACAATAAACTTTAAAACAATAGCCCTATCCTTAATCACATGTTTAGCTATGGTAGGATGTATAGAGGACGACGAATTTGAGGTACCATCTAGCCTTGGTACTGAAGAGAATCAAAACCTTAATAATTTACTATCAAGAATAGATTCTGGAGAGGTTCAATTAATTACCATAGAACAGTTGAAAGCTCAATTTGAATCGGACGAAGAAGCCACAGAGATTACTTCTGAAATTGCTGTTAAAGGTTATGTATCTTCATCCGATGCGAGCGGAAATTTTTATAAAGAATTTTTTATTCAAAATGCTTCTGAAAACCCAACTGATGCTGTAAAAATAGCACTAAACCAAGTGGACTCGTACAATCAATTCAATATTGGTCGTGAGGTTTATATTTATTTAAAAGATATCTTTATAGGCGAAGTAAGAAGTGGCGACGGTGTGTTTACCCTTGGGAGTTCTATGAATGGTGATGGTGAGGTAGAAGAATTTACAGCGAACGAGGTTCCTTTGTATATCTTTCGCTCTGCAACAACAAACAACTTAGTCCCTAAAGAGGTTCCATCTTTATCAGCAAGTGATATTGGAATTTATGTAACTATTGAGTCTACAGAATTCCCTACAAACGATGTAGGTTTACCTTTTGTATCCCCAACAGATGATTACGATACACAGCGTACTGTTCAGCGTTGTACAGGTTTTGATTATTCAACCTTCAAATTAGAAACCAGCTCATTTGCAAGTTTTAAAAATGAAGTTCTCCCTGCAGGAGGTGGTTCTATTTCTGGAATTGTTTCAAAAACATACAATGGAAGTGAATTAGTTCTTGCATTGAACACATCAGATGATGTTCAAATGGATGGAAGCCGCTGTGAACTTCTAGACATTAATGATTTTTCACCAATTTTTGAGGATGATTTTGAATCTTATCCAAATTTTAGTTCTTTAAGTGGAAATGGTTGGACCAATTATACAGAGGCTGGGAGTAGAGACTGGTTTATTAAAGTTACAAATGACTCTCAAAATTCTGGAAGTAAAATGGTTTCATTAGGATCCTATAACACAGGAGATGCTAGTACGATTGCTTGGTTGATTACACCTGTTATTGATCTAGATGCTCAAGGAGTAGAGTTTGTGAAGTTTATCTCCTCAAATAGTTTTTCTGATGGTAGTGAATTGGAGTTACTTATATCCACGGATTGGGATGGTACAGAAGCCACAATTGAGTCATCATCTTGGAGTTCTCTAAATGCAAATATTGTATCTGACAGTGAATACTATCAAAACTGGGTAGATTCTGGACTTGTAGATTTGAGTTCTTTTTCTGGGAATGGGTACGTTGCTTTCAAATATATTGGTAGTGGACAGGCCTCAACAGATGGAACTTACGAAATTGACGATTTTAAAATTTTAGTGCAAGACTAGAAAGCATTAAAAAAAAACTTAAAGCCTGTGGGTCTCTCACAGGCTTTTTTTTACATTTTTCTAATGGATTTTTTTGATTCCTTATACCTTTCTGTTTTTCAACATATAAAACAACGCAAGCCAAAGCTTGCTGTGCGATGGTCAAGTTTGTATGTTTCTTTAGTTCAAATAGCTTTGAGCCTTGTTTTAGGTATATTTTTCATAAAGTTTGCAATGCAAATCAAACTCAATATTTTAGACGATACAAGTTTATGGATTTTATCCATAGGCATTGTTGGTTTTATCTTATTTAAAAACTGGATGAGTTATAATGGGAAAAAGCGCGCGGTTCTCATGTCAAAACGCTTAAAACATTCCAAAACACACTCTATTTTGGTTTTAATTCTTATTCCAATTTCTCTTTTCTCTTTAGCTTTTATATTGTCTAAGGCTGCATAAAAAAACCCCCACTAATAGAGTGGAGGTCTTTCCAAATTTGAATTTAACTATTAACTATTCGTTGTTTGGATTGCCTTCAAGAATAATAAATTCTGAACGTCTATTCATTTGATGTTCGTCCTCGTTACATCCAGTTCCACAATCATTTACTGGGGTAGTCTCGCCCATACCAACTCCTGTAATTCTATCAGCGGCAATGCCTTTAGAAACTACATATTGTGCTGTAGTTAGTGCGCGCCTTTCTGATAAATCTTGATTGTAGGACGCGCTACCTCTAGAATCTGTATGCGATTCTGCTCGAATTACAATAGATTCGTACTTATTCATGAGTTGCACCAATTTGTCCAGCTCAAAAGCAGCTTTAGCTGTAATATTCGATTTATCAAAATCAAAATAAATTGGATTTAGTATGACTTTATTAGCAAGTATAATTTCATCAATAGGATCCAACAGAATTTCTGTTGAAACTTCTTCTTCGCTTGTGCCTTCAATAGTTCCTGAAGCACTTTCATATTCATCCATTGAAGCCGTTAGGTAAAGCGCTGTTTCACATTCGATAATGTAACTCACTTCACCCTTTTCTGATGTAATTTTTGTCCCTATCACATTGCCTTCAGTGTCAGTAACATTAACAGTTGCTTCAGCCAATACAAGACCACTTTCGCTGTCTTTAACAGTCACATTAACCAAAACGTCACAGATAGGCTGTAATACTTTTACAGTATAAATATCATCACTTCCTGCACCACCTTCGCGATTAGAGGATACAAACCCTTCTCCGGATTCATTATTGATGGTGAATGCAAAATCATCTGCATTTCCATTTACAGGAATACCTACATTACGTATAGGCCCCACTTTTCCATCAACCAATTTAGCAAAAAACACATCCATACCACCAAGGCCTAAGTGGCCGTCAGAGGAGAAGTAAAGTGTGTTATCTGCGCTTACAAAAGGAAACATTTCTTGACCTTCAGTGTTTAGTTTTTGGCCTAAATTGGTGGCTTCACCTATGCTACCATCGTCATTGATTGGTGCTGAATATATATCAAATTGTCCCATTCCTCCGGCCATATCCGATGCGAAAAATAAGGTTTTTCCATCTGGGCTCACAGCTGGATTTTTTACGGAGTAGTTTTCTGAATTTAAAGACAGCGCTTCTCCTTCTGACCAACTTCCTAATTCTTTTGTTGATTTATAAAGATTGAGCACACTGAATTTATTTCTAGACAGTGAATCTCTTTCAAAAATATTGTCATAATAGCTTTCTCTAGAGAAATATAAAGTATTTCCATCAGAAGAGAAAGAAACTACTCCCTCATGGTATTTAGTATTTAGTGTATTGACTGCAGTTGGAGCTTGGAAAGACCCATCCTTGTTTTTATTTGCCACATAAATATCTAAGAAAGGCTCTTCGTTCCATCCGTAGCTCTTACCGTCTTCATTTCTAGCGGTAGCGATGTACAACTTGCCGTCTTGTACCGTACCTCCAAAATCTGAATAAGCAGAGTTGACACCCGCGTCTTGAACATTGAATTTTTTTCCTTTTTCAAGGATTTTTGGCAAATAGTTTGGGTTATTAACAAAAGCAATTGCTCTGTGGTCTGCAGGGCGCATAGAAGCAAATTTTGCCATCTGCGTATTAGACTCGTCGTATTTACCATTGGCTTTTAGCATTTGTGCATACTTGTAAATCGTTTCTGGAGCTTCAGAGGATTTAAGTGTTTTTGCGTACCATTTTTCTGCTTCAACAGTATTGAAAACATTATAATAAGCATCTGCAAGTTTTCCGTAAACATAGGCATTGGTTTCGCCCTTCGCGATCAGTGCTTCATAAGCCTTTGCCGCATCAACAAATTCAAACTTTGAAAAGAGTTTGTCTGCTTTTTTAGTAGCTTTTGATTGTGCATTGGCAAATAAACCAGTGACTAATATGATAATTAAAATTGAACTGTATTTTTTCATGATAATGTACTTAGCTTAAATTTAGAAATAACGAGGTGATCGAGAAACTTTTGAAGAAAATCTGAAATCAAAATTTATGAATATTTCGTGGGATGAATTTGTTACAATATCCAAATCCGATCGGATAGCATCGTAAGCATATCCTACACGAAGGTTTTCCATAACTTGAAAGTTAATCATACCACTAAATGAATCTTCAAGTCGATATCCGACTCCGACTTCAATTAAATCATACATAAATAAATTAGCATTGATATCATAACTTATTGGTGCATCAAATGCATATTTCAATAAAGCATGTGGCTTAAGTTTAAAATTTTCTGACAGGTCAAAAACGTAACCAGCAGCAGCAAACATATGCTCTGATTCTGAACCAATTTTAGTTCCATTGGCATCTAAATGTACACCGTTGAGAATATTTGGCACAGAAACAGAGACGTAATATTTGTTTGGTTTGTAAAAATACACACCTGCTCCTATATTTGGCGTTGTTTCATTAATGGCGCTTGCAAAAAACGGATCCCCCATATCAACTAGGTTAATTTGTGATTCTGCAATACCAATATCGTGAAACGTAAACCCGCCTTTTACTCCGAAAGCAAGGCGTGTTTCCATACCCGTAGGAATTGTGTAAGAAACATCTACATAGGCATTTGTTTCTTGGACAGGCCCAATTTGGTCTGAAATTACAGAAAGTCCCATTGCTAATTGTTTCCCAACAGGTGAATGAATATTAAACGTATAGGTTTCTGGTCCGCCATCTAGACCCACCCATTGACTACGATATAGCGCGCCGATGGATAGACCTTCAGAAATTCCAGCATATGCTGGGTTTATAATATTCATATTGTACATGTATTGCGTATACTGAGGATCCTGCTGAGCAGAAATCTGCTGTGCAATGAGTACGGTTAAAAATATTAGAATTAATTTTTTCATTTTTATTTTGTTAGTTGTTTTGGTTAGTAATTTAGATAAATCCAGCTGATTGTTGGTTCGCGACCAGAAGCATATTGAATGACATAGAAATAGGTCCCTACAGGCAATAATTCGTCTGAAGACCCACTGCTTGCGTCCTGACCACACCAGTGGTCAACATAGTCATTAAGTTCAAAGACCTTAACGCCATATCTGTTGTAAATTTCAGCTTTCACAATATCTTCCTGCTCTTCTAAATGGTCAAGAACCAAACAGTCATTGAGGCCATCTCCATTGGGTGATATACCTTGGGGTATATCCACACAATTTTGATTTTGGAAGTAATTTACATTAATTATTGTTTCCGACGCACAGCTTGTAGTTAAATTAGTTACCATTACAACAACAGGGCCATTTGTCAAATCTGCCCCATGAATAAAACTTCCACTAGTGTCCTCTGCGATGAGCTGATTATCAACGTACCATGCATAGTTGTATTCGGATGTCATATCAGGGTCGTTAATGATATTAACGCTAAGTTCAACTTCACCATTAACACATTTATTAAATGACGTGTCCTCTTCTAATTCAGGCACAATCCCTGGTAAAACAGTGATTACGGTGCTTGCATAACAGGCTGTTTCTTCATTATAAGCAGTGACAAGATATTCGCCATATGCTTGAGCTCCTTCTGCGAAGACAAACGTATTTTCAGGGCCAGATTGAATATCCACGTTGTCATAAGTCCAATAATAAATAACATCTGGTGATTGTGCCGATGCATCAATATTAACTTCAAGAACAGCCTCTTCTCCTGCACAGATAAATACGTCGTTTTCTACAGCAACAGGAATTGGCGTGGGTGTGATTTCAACAAGTACTGTATCGGTTACCGTTGCGGTCTCACCATTACATAAGTTGTATGTTACCGCAGCTGTATATGTGGTAGTTTCTTCGGGGTAAACAGTGATGGTATCCTCAGTCCCAACAACAGTATCTCCGTCGTACCATTCAAATATATAGTCTGCCTCTCCAACTGATGGAGAAAAGCGCCAAGACTCGTTTGATGCTTCCCAGGCACTTGTATTTCTATCTTCTGGTGTAAATGCAATGGTATCATCAATATTTTGAATACCTACTACGGCGAGGCCATCATTCCATTCTGTACAGATTGGCTTGTCTATAATATTTACATCTATAAAATTTGAGGATTCATAAAGAATAATCTGAAATGTAGAGGTGTAATCTGAACAGCTTAAGCCAAAATGGCAGACATCATTATAATTAACTACAAATTGTCGTGCAGGAGCAGTTCCCAAAACCATATAATTAATCTCACCACAATCTGAAGGATCAATATCGTGGCCAACACCAAAGATATTAGCTTCAGAAATTGTTGTGTTAGAACTGTTTGGGAGTTGATCAGGAGTTGAACTTCCAAATCCTTGTAAATCCCATCCATTTCCAGTTCCAGCATTTTCAAGCTCAAAAGATAAAACACCATTTGAACCGATCAGTATTTGGCTGTAGGTTTCTCCAAAAAAACAAAAGTCAAAACCAAGGTCAATAGCATCTGACCAAATGTCATCCGTATCAATACTTGTTGGCGTTCCACCTTCTAATATTGGTGCTGGGCATTCATCTAGCGATGTGACATCATAAGATGTAGTATCCTGGCCAGCTATATGGTAGGACGCTGTTAGTACCGTAGCTGGATCATTATCACTACAAAATGTTGTGTCTTCACCAGCATAAACAATTGAACATTCATTTGGAGGTGGAGGGCACAAGAATGTGAGGGTGTCACTTTCCAATAGACAGCTTGTATCGTCTGTGTTTAACACAGAAATGACCACTTGGGTATTGGCAGCATATGGACCAAAAGTCACTACACTTGCTGCTGTTGCTGTTTGAGCAGCACTTCCTTGATTATCAGTCAACTCAAGGTTCACAGCACCTCCCATGTCGGTGATGTTGGCTTCAACATAAAATTCTTGATTGGGTTCGCAACTACCTACTATATCAAATTCAACGGTTTGCGTAATACAAGTTTTACAAGTGACATCAAAATCCCAAGGGGAGTATGTAGTTGAAGATGAGCAACTTACTGATGAATCAGAGTCAACTTCGATATAAATTGATGTAGAAGTAGATTCTACAACAACTCCAGTTAAATCATTGATACCAGCAGAGTTATTGTTGAACAAAATAGCCCCCGAATTATCTGAACCATCATAAATTGTTAAATCATCCCAATTTGCTTCAATAGTTCCAGCGTTAAACGTGATTTCTAAAGGGAATCCATCAGTCGATGTAAACACCCAGAATGTTGTATCATTGTTGGTGTAACAATATTCAATATTTACGGGTTGGCCAGAGGCGCAATCTACTGTATAATTAGTTTGTTGCGTCGTGGTAAAGGTTTCGGGTCCTGACCAAATAGAATAGCCATCATCGGTTCCACAATATGCACGAACATAGACATCATAAGTTGTTAGAAAATCTAAATCAGTAAACGTTGTGGAGTTGACTGCTGTAAAGACACCAGCTCCAGTTGGAGCAGGATCTCCAGTAGGGACAATGACATATTCCCATGATTCATTACCATTTTGCGCTACCCAGTCAAAATCTGCTGTAGTCCCAGTAATATTTGAAATGTTTAGACCTGATGGATAACCACAAGCTGGAATAGTTTCAACAATAAAATTATCAATGTATAACCTCCAACCATCTAGTCCACCGTCAGGAACATGGAAAGCAATATACGAGATGCCAGAATATGCAGATAGATCAAATACGTACTCAATATAGTCTGTATTATCATATTCTGCCAATGGAGAAATGACGTTAGTGAAGTCACCAGGGGCTATTCCTGTGGTTGACAATAATACTTCAAAATCATTTGGTTCAAATGATGATTGTACGCGTT
>JAQCJC010000059.1 GCA_027593245.1 Bacteroidota bacterium
TAAAATTATTATTCGAAAAACTCTTTAGTCTTGAAGATAATTTCTTCAACAAACCACTACCCTTATCATTAAATGAATTAAAATACTATAAATCAAGGTCTGTTTGGGTAGATATTTTAGGGATCTCGCGTATCTGCATTTCTTTTTCAAGATTATCTACCTGCTGTTTTAAATCTTTGGTAAGAATCTTCTTGTTTCGTTTTTCAATGGGGGGATTTAATTTCTCAGCATTCTCAAATTTAATTACGTTTTCAAGAATATCTCTGGGCAATTGAGATCCTGCTTTAGTTAGGGTATCTAAAAACTCACGTGCAAAAAACTCATCTACCTGAATACGTCTTTTTGTGGTATGGGCGAACTTACCAATAATTCTGCAAATATTATCACGTTCCTCTGGACTTAATTTGTCTGCAAACTCATAATCTTCAATTTTTTTCAAACTAAGCACAATAGGCTCTAAGGCATCTTTGGTGATCACATACACATTGTAATCACCAATATTGTAATGAAACTGATTAATTACCTCTAAAGTATTGGAAGGTATCACCAAAAATAAATCATTCTTTACATTGTCATGCTTTGCATATTTTTTGAGATTTTCGGTTTGATTTTTAATGTACTTAGGAAAATTAGATAAATCATCATTGGCAGGGCTTTTAGCATCAAAGACAATGAGTTGATCCATAATCTCTATAGAGCTATCTGGCTTGTTTCTTGGGTGTGGAAAATCTTCCTGACTAACGTAAGTTATGACATTATTTCTACATATGAGTTGTAAATGGTTTTGAACATCTTTTTCATGGTCAGACCATTTGAGCTTCATTTTATTTAATACATCCTCTTTTTCTTGGACGCGCTCATCATTTAGGCGTGATTTCTCCGCTTCTAATGATTCCTGAAGGGTAAGGGCACTAGCAATACTTTTGGTGACTTCTTTTTGACGCCCCTCTTCTGCTTTTTGGTAGGCTATATTTTCATTCTTAAGTGTGTTGCGCTCTCTATCAACAATCACAAAACGCTCTTCAATCGCTGCCTTTTCAATCCTTATTTGATCAAAATTTTCTGTCCTAGCAGCTGCAATATCTAGTTGTTTATCAAGGTTTGTAATGATCGTGTTTTTCTCACTCAGCTCTTTTTCCAATGCTAGTATCTTTGCATTTTTTTCTTCAAGTTGATGCTCCGGGTTTGACTTTGATTTTTTTAAATAGATCGCCAAACCTATAAAACCAAATACTATAAATGCTAATATGAAAAACTCCATATGATTTGTTATTAAAGTGATTTATATGAAAATCTAAAATTAGGCAATAAATATAAAATTAACTCCATAAAATTATTCAAATCTATATTACAAAGCAAAATGAGTAGATAATAATTATATGTTATCTAAGAAAATAAAAGGAGATAATATACTATTTCAACTAAAAGTGGCAACTCAATACAAAAACTAAGTATCAATGGGACTTTAAGCCAGTTTAATAAATGATAACTACTAAATAAAATTACACGCTTTGCACTGATTATTTTGTACAAAACCAATTGAAAACAGCTAAGAAACAATAGCTCCATATTAACAAATTACTCTTCAATCAATTGATGAATAAGCTATATTTTATTAAGATTATTATTTTGATTAACTTACATGAAACTAAATAATTTAATAATGAAAATATTACTAATTATACTTGGAGTCTTAGCCTCTGCGTTTGTGGCTATCCAAATCTTTGCGTTGAATAGTCAGAGGAATATTGAAACCTACCCTTACGCTGTAATTAAAAAGTATAAGACCTTTGAAACTAGAGCTTATGAAGCGACTTTATTTACCTCAGTAAAACTCTCGGAAAGTGACTTCAAAAAAGCTTCTAGTCAAGGCTTCTCCATTTTGGCAGGATATATTTTTGGCGGTAATGATAGAAATGAAAAAATAGCCATGACCTCTCCAGTGAGCATGTCTTTGGAAGATTCGACAACGATGATGTTTATGGTGCCAAAAAAATTACACAAAGACATACTACCTAGACCGAATCAACCAGAAGTAGAGTTTAAGAAAGAACCTGCAAAAACAGTGGCGGCACTACAATTTTCGGGTTGGGCTAACAACAAGAAAATAAAGAAATACAAACAACAATTACAAACAGCTTTAGCTAACAACGGTATTTCCCACACCAATCGCTTCTGTTTTTTTGGATATAATGCGCCTTATGAAGTTTTTAATAGAAAAAATGAAATCATTGTAGAACTGTATCAAAACACTATAAATCAAAAACATGAAACAACTTTATAAAATTTTAAAGTTTAGTGCTTATGTCACTGGGAGTTTTGTAATTGTCGTTTCCATACTATTTGGATATCAAGATATACCCTTGGATGATCTAAAAGAAAAATATGCTAAATACCCATCTTCCTTTACTTCAATCGATGGTATGGAAGTGCATTTCCGAGACGAAGGTGATCTCGCAGTCTCCATTCCAATTGTTTTAATTCATGGCACTGGTTCAAGTCTACATACTTTTGATGGTTGGAGCGATAACTTAAAACACAAATACCGAATCATTAGAATGGACCTCCCCGGGTATGGATTGACAGATCCTTTTACAGACAGTAATTATTCAATTGATAACTACATACATTTTGTAAAACAGTTCTTGGATGATAGAGGGATTGATAAATGTATAATTGGCGGAAATTCGCTTGGCGGACACATCGCCTGGCGATTTACAGCCAAACATACAGAAAGAGTGCAAAAACTAATTTTGATAGACGCTTCAGGATACCCGAACAAAGCAAAGAGTGTCCCCCTAGCCTTTAAGATTGCTAAAATGCCAATTCTGAAAAACTTATTCATGTTTATTACACCAAAATTTATAGCGCGCTCTAGTGTTGAAAACGTATACTACGACAAAAGCAAAGTAACCGATAAACTTGCAAATCGCTATTTTGAGCTCACTCTACGCAAAGGAAATCGACGAGCATTTATTGAACGTCTGTCCGTAAACAACAGCTCAGAATCCTACAAAAAGATACGCAGTATAAAACAACCAACACTTGTCCTTTGGGGAGATCAAGATTTGCTTATTCCTGTAGAAAATGCAGAACGTTTTCATCAAGATCTACCCAATGACACTTTAGTCATTATGAAAAACGTAGGGCACATTCCTATGGAAGAACTACCGCTGCAAAGTTTTAGAGTTGTCGAATCATTTCTAAACCAAAGTAATGATTGAAATAGCACTAATGCTGGCCATCGTTCACATTTACAATCTAAATTATTGTCATTTTAAATCAGATATTTGTTGTCATCAAACAAAAAAGCACAAAACTATACTTTTTAATTGTGTGCTTCAGTGAGCGATTAAAAAACTTTAAACTCAGGCTTTGTCATTGAAAATTATCCCTATTCAATACAAAACAAGTAGTAATTCCTTAATTTAATAAAACAGTATAAGCTGATCATTATTTATAATTGCTAATATTTACTATTTTAGCTATAATAATTAATTAACCAAGCCGTATTAACATTTATGGAAGCGCTACCCAAAAAAGGGATTCAAGGATTAGTTGAGAATTGGAAGAGTGATTTAATTGCTGCAGTTAGTGTAGCACTTATTGCCTTACCCCTTTCGTTAGGAATTGCTCTAGCAGCTGGCGCACCTGCCATGTCCGGAATTTTCTCAGCAATTGTTGGTGGTGTGGTAACCACTCTATACCGCGGAGGTCATATTTCAGTGAATGGCCCTGCAAAAGGAGTTATTGGAGTTATACTTTTAGGAATAACACTTATGGATGATGGCTCTG
Organism: Bacteroidota bacterium; assembly: GCA_027593245.1. Taxonomy (GTDB): domain Bacteria; phylum Bacteroidota; class Bacteroidia; order Flavobacteriales; family Flavobacteriaceae; genus UBA3537. The sequence continues at coordinate 3,796 of JAQCJC010000059.1, forward strand.
GGCAAGCTTTTAATTATGTTTTGGCGGCTGTAGTCATTTCAGGATTAATTCAAATGCTGTTGGGGATATTAAAATTAGGGCGCTTAGCAGATATTTTCCACAGTTCAGTAATTCATGGAATTTTAGCGGCTATCGGCATTATTATTATCGCAAAACAAATCCATGTCGCCATGGGGACGCATTCGGACAGCCCCAACATTATACAAAACCTTATTGATGCTGTAGTGTTCTTACCAAAAGCAAATCCATTTGTTTTACTAATCGCAATAACAGGATTGTTTTTATTGTTGTTTCATTCCAAAACAAATTCAAGATTTTTTCACCTCTTACCGGCGCCTATGTGGGTGATTGCCCTTTCAATACCTTTTGTGTATGCCTTCAATTTCTTTGATCAGCAAACCCTATCATTTTTTGGAAAACCTTTTGAAGTAGGACCTCATCTTTTATTGGATATTCCCAACACAATTACAGACTCAATAATGCATCCAAACTTTAGTAAAATCAATACAATTGAGTTTTGGACAACTGTATTTTCAATTTTGATTATCACCAGTATAGAATCCTTAGCAATTGCAAAAGCAGTAGACAAGATTGATCCTTACAAACGAAAAACAGATTTAAACAAAGATTTGACAGGGATTGGAATAAGTACGGTAGCGGCTGGTTTGATTGGAGGATTACCTATCATTGCTGTTATCATTAGAAGTACAGTGAATATACACAATGGTGCGAAAACCAAATGGTCCAATATGTACCAAGGACTCTTGTTGTTAGTCTTTATTGTGATTTTAAGTCCGATAATGAGACAAGTACCACTCTGCGCTTTTGCAATCCTCTTAGTTTATACCGGATTTAAACTGGCATCACCTGCAGTATTCAAACAAGCCTACAAACAAGGAACTGAGCAACTTATATTCTTTGTCGGAACCATGATTTTAACTCTATATACTAATTTATTGATTGGTTTGCTCGGTGGTTTAATATTGGCACTGGTCACGCACATGTTATTGGCAAGAGTATCCATTGCCCAATTTTTTAAAATGGTGTATCACCCGAGAACAAAATTGATAAAACGACAAGATGGGAGTTTTGATTTAAAAATTAGAGGAATAGCAAACTTTTTAGGAATTCTAAAAGCCAATAAACTAGTGGCACAGATTCCATCAGGAGCAGATGTTAATATCGATTTATCTGAAACAAGATTAGTAGGGATTACCTACATGGACTTTTTAGTAGAATTCTTAAAAACTCAAAGAGCGTCGGGTGGTAAAGCTTTTATCACAGGGCTGGATGCACACGTCTCCTCTTCCACATACAACAGGGCACTTAAAATTAGTTTGACCAGCTCTGCTACCAAATTATCACAAAGACAAAAGCGCTTACGCAATTTAGCAACTGAAAGAGACTATCAGTATACAAGTCAAGTTGATTGGGACACCGTGTACCTCAAAAAATTTCATTTTTTTGAAATTAGACCTATAGAGCGTAAATACAATTGCCTTAAAGGTACATTTGAAGGCCTCGATGTGTCTTGGGAAATTGCGGATGTTACCTTCAATGAAGGCCAAGCCTTTACTGCAGAAACATTCAATACCACTATGATGGTCTTAAAATTAAATAAGAAAATACCTGTTTTTGCTATGGAAAAGGAGGGTGTTCTAGGCAAAATTTTTGATCGAGTGGTAGCACTCACAGGTTATAAAGACATAAATTTTGAGATGTATCCCGGGTTTTCTAAGAAATTCCTACTCATGGGGAATAGCGAGGCGGAAATTCGTTCCTTTTTTACAGATGAAATCATTCGCTTTTTTGAGAATCACCAAATTTATCATTTAGAAAGTAATGGTGAAGCTCTATTTATTTTTGATAAAATTAAATTGGCAAGAACTGATGAAACCATAGCATTTATTGATTATGCTGAAGAATTAGCGACACTACTGAACGGAAAAACCGCTTGACACCTACAACCAAAGTAATTAATAAGCGCCATATTGTTTAGATAAAATTTACATGCATTTTTAGTTTAATTTTTTAATTATTTACAAAATAAATCTTATACTAGCTCCGCTAGATACTCATCATTAAAACATGAATACTGTACTTAATAAATCAAACACACGAGGGTCAGCCGAGCACGGCTGGTTACAAGCAAAACACACCTTTAGCTTTGCAAGTTATTTCAATCCAGAACGAATGAGCTTTGGAGTTTTACGCGTATTAAATGATGATGTCATTGCAGCTGGAATGGGCTTCGGTACACACCCACATGATAATATGGAAATCATTACCATACCACTTGAGGGCGATTTGGAACATAAAGATAGTATGAATAATACAGCGGTAATAAAATCGGGGGATATACAAGTACTTAGTGCAGGTACCGGGATTACACACTCGGAATACAACAAAAATAAAGATAAACCTGTTAAATTATTACAAATATGGGTTTTGCCTAACCAACAGAATGTGAGCCCACGATACGATCAGATTTCACTAAATATTGAGGATAGACACAACAAATTCCAACAAGTTTTATCCCCAAATTCAAATGACTCGGGTGTATGGATCCATCAAGAGGCTTGGTTTAGTATGATCAATATAGACGAAGGAAAATGCATGAACTACAGGCTCAAAAATCCAGAAAAAAACGGAGTATATCTTTTTGTTTTAAAGGGAAAAGTTAAAATCAATAACCAATTAGTAGAACATCGAGATGGGTATGGTTTATGGAATACATCTGAAATTGAAATCGTAGCGAATTCAAATGCTGAACTCCTTTTGATGGAAGTGCCTATGAGCAATCAATAAACTGGCGCATAAGATTGAATGAAACAATTTAAAACTTTACAATCCGTTTGACTTGAGTTGAATTATCAGAAGTTATTTTAATTAAATACAACCCACTATTAAAGCCGCCTACTTCAATTTGATTCACATTCACCACAGACAACACCAATTGTCCAAGTACAGAGTATACCTCAACGTCATAATCCTCAGAATCGTCCCCAGAAATATACAAGATATTCTGCACGGGGTTAGGATATAAAGTAAGTGAACTGTTTTCTGGATCAACAGCTGGCTCGAGACTGTTCATTGCGCTAGGACTACCACTAATGTTAATACAATTCCAACTCTCCGCTAAGGAATTATCCAAATCAGCAGTGATAAGCTCTAAAGTACTTCCAGTTCCATCTGCACAAACTGGCCATGGCGCTTCGGATTGATAATATACCTCATCGACAAGACTTCCATAAGAATTATATAAGCGAACAGCATCTGAACTCCCTAATCCATAACCTAATTCACCAACATACGGAATGTCAGGAAATACAGTAGTAAATTTCAACTCATCCTTAACAAATACTAAATAACCAAACGCTTCTAATTGTGTTCCAATAGGGATTTCAAAAACATGAGCATCATCACTGTCTTTGACCTCCCAATTTGACAGATTGATTGTTGCAGAACTTGGATTGTACAATTCAATCCAATCTCCAGAGTCAGTTGATGGACTTGATCTATAATTTATTTCATTTATAACCACAGGTTCTTTAACCTCAATTGGCACCTCTTCTTCATAGGAACAAATACCTGAACCATCTTTCACAACGACGTTATAATTACCAACAGCTAGGTTAGAAAAAACATTAGAATCTACAAAATTTTGCCCCCCATCTATACTGTATTGATATGGAACTATTCCTGAAATAGGTGTAATTTCAATTGAACCATTTGTGCTAACAACAGAGGAAACTGCTGTTGTATTAATATCTACATTAGTAAAATTACAAGTATCTATAAACACTGACTCCTCATAGGTGCATAGTCCATACGCTCCACGAACGAAGATATTATAGTTACCAGTAGATAGATTTTCAAAAGTATTGTTGTCAGAGAAACTTTGACCTCCATTAATACTGTATTGAAAAGGATTAAGCCCTGAATTGGTAATTATCCTAATAGAACCATCATTAGCAGTAGGTGTACTAGTATGAGAGATTGAAATGTCAGCTGTAATTGCACAGCCTGTTTCGTCAAGACAAAACACCTCTATGGCTTTAGATCCAAAGTCTCCGTCATTTGATACAATTGTAGCCCCAGAATTGTCTAGCAACTGAAAATTTCCTTGACCAAAACCACAACAAATCCCATCTCCATAGGAATCGTACATATAGAGTGTAAAACAAGAACTATAATCCACACAAATTTCTTCAGAATAGAACTCTGTGTTAAATTGTAAAGTGCCTTGGGTAACTACTTGACCTGCACTATCATCCATGAGTTTCCAGGAGGTCTCTTGAGGGTAATTATCAGCATTAATCACAAGAGTGATCAGATCATAATTAGACACTAATTCAGCACTAATTTGTGCTGAATTATTGGATGAGTCATCATCAAATTGATTGTTGACCTCCAACAGCTTAAGACGGATATTGTTAGCTGTTTGTTGAAGATTATTATCAATTGAAATGGTGACTACAGCCTCTTCTTGAAATGGTATATTTACCACAGTATTTATTAGATCAACAACAACACCATTAACCTCTACTTCAATTTGAACATCGGTTATAGTATTTTCACCTAAATTGGACAACACAGCATCAAGTTCAATAACATCATTACAAACTACAGAATGATCTCCTATAGCGAGCGCAGCGTCTAAAGCATAAACCTTACGCAGCACACGACTTAAGGTATTGTTGTTGTCGTATTCATCATCAGGGTGACTCAAATTAACCGTGATGTTATAATCTCCAACAGCTGAAAAGTCCACAGGAGTGGAAAATTGAACCTCAGCAGCACTAAAGGAAGCAATGTTTTGATCAATCGCTATTGTCTGTATTGACTCATTGTCAACCACGAGTTCAAGCTCAAAACTACTCATATCGTTTAAACCATAATTGACGATATTAACACTCACCAACTCACTATTGCTTAAAGTTGATGATGATTGTGGGGCAACAATAGAAGCAACACCCAAATCATAATCCCCCTTTATATCTGCCCAAAATGACACCCAAGGTCTAGCTTGTTTGATTGCTAATTGATCTTGCGCAGTAACCTTATATTCAATATCCATCCCAAAACCTTCAGCGCCATCGACAGCGTAAAGGAGTGCAAATTCGTCGTGAATTATACTCAGAAAATTCCTCATCTGATCCAAGTAAATTTGATCCATCACCAACTCCCCAGGATTGACTAAATTTGACAATCTTAGCACTAAGTAGCCTCCTCCTTGAGTAGGATCTTCATATAATAAAATTTCTTCAGGCACTGAGTTCGGATCAGGATTAGTAATGAGCGATTCACCGACTTGTGTATTCAAGTAAAATGTATCTTCTGTGTCATAAAAAGGATCAATACTAATTCCTACTCCATTGGATTGCTCGTTCTGAAAATTGGGATGACACAATACCCCCATTGCGGCCAAAAAGTGGTCCACACGGTAAAAATCCCGTTCTTCATATGCTCTAAAATTCCACATACTCGCGTAGACTTGTTTAATAGATTTAGATATGTGCCCTTCTTCAATATATTGCGTTTTAGAGGTGTACAAACCTGCTCCACTGAATCCCGGTAAATCTTCATTATTCGTACTCGAACGGCATCTAACAGCTGTTCCTTCAGGGAAATCATCATGCATTGATTGTAGATCGTCCAGCATCCATTGAGGCATTGGCGCGTCTTTTATCGATCGCCTAAACGTTTTTAGACGATCTATCCGAAAGTTGATATCTGTCTGAAAAGTTGGATTATCAATCATTACTTGTGCCTCTTGGTAAAAGTTATTGAATTGCATGAATTCGTCATAATAATAAAAAGGAATACCAAAACCATTTGGAATCGTTCCCTCGGGAAAGCCAAATGAACGCATGGTCGCTAAATTGGAACACTTGGCGCCAAAAGAAGTGGACATTTCAAATGAAATATCATCTAAAGGCATGATTTGAGAGACACTCAAGTCCCTCATAGGAATTTGAGGTTCAGTTGGCCTTAGCTCCTCATACCAGTCATTCACTTCAGACAAGGTGGCCTCGCGAATTTCATACTGTTCATTTTCAACTTTGTAATATATATAACCCCCAAGTAAATTTGCGATAGAGTCCATAGATAAAGGATCGGCTATATAAGCATTTGGGACATTATCTTGAATAGCGCGCAGGTTGACGTGCGAAAGTGGCGTTTGAATCACAGAAGTGATAATCCCACCAACCCTGGGTAATGAATTAGGTAAAGCATCGTAAAGTACTATGTCACGACTTCCTGGTGTTTCGTTCAGATCTTGCATATGCTTAAAGAATCCATAACCCTCTGCCTCATGAAAAGGGATATAATTGACCTCTGCAAAGACATCAGACTCTAAAACCACATCAACTCTTGAGCCCTCAAATTCGCTAGCATAATTATTCAAATGATTATTTTCATCAGCCTGACCTATGAAGTGGTTCATGTTATTTTGAAGGAAAGGCATACTTGCAACTAATAACTCATATGTTCTTTGAGTTTCTTCAAAATTATAGGCGTCCCCAAAAGAAAAATTGAACGAATAAGTACCTATAACTCCAGATGGTAAAATATCATTGGGGTTAAAAACTATCTCTCCAGATCCATCATCACCAGTTACAGAAGCTCCGATTCCACTCCAAAAACTTGCGTGAATGACATAAGTATTACTGTTAATAAAATACACCTTTGGTTCGTCGGTATCACGATCGAGTATACCAAACTTAACATACAATTGATCATCAAGAAAGGGTGCCCAACCCACATTGTTTACAGTTGCCAAATTCATAAAGGTTTCTGCATCTGGTATAGAGGTAGTACCATCAACGAAGTCAATCGCAGAAGCATAATTGAAAGGCGAATCTGTAGGCATGTTATTGAATTCTGTAATATCATCAATACCATCTTCGTCATAATCGTCAGGATTTGAAACATCATGTTCAGTGATGGAATACTGCTCAAGAGGATAAGCCCCAGAAGATTCAGAAATAATCATTGTTCCATCAACTCCAATTGTTAGTGAAGTCGCCCAATTGAATGTTGGGCTATGTTGTGCGTGAAGGATATAGTATTTACCCAACTGACCTTCAATAGATAGTTGTACTTGACCAAATCCGTTGATAGAATAATTATCAATAGGTACAACTTGTGAAAAACTAATATTGATAGTAAAAATCGAAGAGATAATTACAATAAAAAATAGCTTAGCTTTCAAAAGGCGACTGAAAATTGGTTATAAAGTCTTAAATATACAAATGTTTAAACTAAAAGTGGTCAGAAATAAAAAAATCTTGCAACGTACAAATAGAAAAATTAATTCGCACAGTCAAAAGAAGAATACAGCAAATGAAGTTGCCCTTTATTTTTATAAACCACTACTTTGTAGATGCGCTCGTAAATAGACTCATCGAAAGAGCCTATATTTTCGCCAACAAGAAGTCCCGCCAAAACACCTGTCGTATTGCTATGCCCCACTACTAGCACATCTTGCTTGGCCTCTAATAATAATGATGAAAAAGCCTCGAGATCTCCAGGATTATATATTTTAATCGGCAATCCTTTAGACAAAGCTGTTGGCAGAGCTGTATTTTTTGTGCGCAAATAATCTGTACTGTACACAGCATTTAAATGCACATCATAAAGAAAATTACTGAGGTGCTCCGCTCTTTGAATTCCACAGGAATTAAGGGGCGGGTCGGCAGTATTGTTAGTGTTCAACTCCTTTTCAGAATGCCTTACAAGGTAAATAGTGAATACATCATCGCCTTTTTGCGCATTTGCTAGATCAACTCTAGAACAGCAAAACAAAAATAAAAAGCTAAGAAGAACTAATTTATGCATTGTAAAAAATAATATTGAAAATAATACTCAAAAAAATAAAACATTTAAAAATTGAAAGTTTTTAATTCGAAACTTTACGAGCTATTAAAAGTCCATTGACATCAACACAACTTCCGAAAAAAGCCTCACCACCCCAATCCAAATTGAAAGCCATTACATAAGGGTTGTAGCCTTGTTTGGTTGAAGACCAGTAAAAAAGAGATTCGTCAAAATTACCCATACCTCTTGAGTGAACATGGTCAAAGATTGCAGCCATGGATCCACTACTTGGAATAAACCAATCAGAGTAACCATTGTATTCCAATTCGGTCACAATTTTAAAAGCATAATTATCACTTCCGAACTCAAAACCATCAATACTATTGTCACTCAAATTTCCTTGAACAATATTCTCAGTGTTTTGATCTCCACTCCCAATTTCAGCACTGGTATCCAAACTAAAAACATCTCCCTATGCTACATCACCTATCTCAGAGTAATCTGTTGCAACAATGAGACTGCCGTTGCAACGCTGGCTGCCCTGACCGGAACAGAGGTTGAGATGCTGCGCACCCTGTCGGGACGGTTCTTGGTATTGACCATCATCTTTGTGATGTTGGCCGAGGTGCTGATTTTCGTGCCCTCAATCG
>JAQCJC010000060.1 GCA_027593245.1 Bacteroidota bacterium
AATCTGTTTGCAAGTTATGCATTTCCACTCCTCTAGGGTCCGAAAAACTTAAGGTGTTAACATCCAAGGAAACTTCTGGACCTCTAATGAGAAAGTCAGTAGCATTGATGTTTAATTGATTAAAATCTAAAAGCCGTGTGTTTTCGTTTTTATTTTCGTTAGAGAGGGTAAAATGGCTATCGTAAATTGTAACATCCTTTGAGGAGAGCACAAATGGAGAATCCGATTTCTTTTTATCAACTTTAAAACTATCTGCAAAAATATCTAAATTGGACCCTTCTTCGCCTTTATAGGTTTTGATGTTGAAGCGCAAATTGTACAAATCAATGTCGCCAAAAGCGAGTGCATTGGTTTTAATTTTTGCAAAATCTAAAATTGAACTATTGAGTTCAGCAGCCGCAATCAATGTATCGTTGTGGTGGTCCTTAATTAAAATATTTTTGAACTCTATGTCTCCATTAAATTGAATTCCAACCTTTTCTACATTAATGGCAGTACCGTAAGTGGCATTTATTTGGTTCGTAGCATAACGCCCCAAAAAGGTTTGAACGCTAGGAATACTGAGCAGCAACATCAAGATGAGAAAAAACAGCACAATTGCTGATATAATCCTTAAAAATATGTTACGCCTAGTTCTTATCACCTAAAAGTTATGGTAAAATTATAAAATCAAAAAAACAAACAAAAAATTTAGCGGCAGTTTTACACAATGCATCTGCCTTTTTTTTATTTCTTTGTAAAACAATTAGTTGACACTGCAAAAGCTTTGCCAAACTTATACAAAGAAAACGAATAAATTGAGGATATCCTTCAATGCACAAAGAAAATGTATACATATTAGCTATTGAATCTTCTTGTGACGATACTGCAGCGGCAGTTTTGCACAATGGCAAGGTCTTAAGCAATATTATTGCAAATCAGTCTATTCATGAGGCTTACGGCGGGGTTGTTCCTGAACTAGCATCTCGGGCACATCAACAAAATATTGTTCCGGTTGTCGATCAAGCACTGAAAACAGCAGGGATTTCAAAAAATGAGCTTTCAGCAGTTGCATTTACAAAAGGACCCGGTCTGATGGGTTCACTTTTAGTGGGGAGCTCCTTTGCTAAATCCTTGGCCTTTGGATTAGACATCCCTTTGATTGAAGTTAATCATATGCAAGCCCATATATTGGCGCATTTTATAGATAAAGAAGGGTATGAAAAGCCAGAATTTCCTTTTTTGGCCATGACCATATCTGGGGGGCACACCCAAATAGTACGTGTAGATGATGCTTTTGACATGACGGTTATAGGCGAAACCATAGATGATGCTGTAGGGGAAGCTTTCGATAAAAGCGGGAAATTATTAGGACTTGGCTATCCTGCGGGACCTGAAATTGACAAACGTGCAAAATTAGGTGACCCTAAAGCCTACAAATTTACTAAACCAAAAGTCAAGGGACTGAATTTTAGTTTCTCGGGGCTCAAAACAGCAATTTTATATTTTATTAGGGACCAATCTAAAAATAACCCTGAATTTATAGCTCAAAACTTGAACGCTATTTGTGCCTCCATACAATATACAATAGTGGGTATTCTTATGGATAAGCTGAAGCTTGCTGTTCAAGAAACAGGAATAAAAAGTATTGCAATTGGCGGAGGAGTATCAGCCAATTCTGGCATTCGTACTGCACTAAAAAATACGGAACAAAAATACGGATGGAAAACGTATATTCCAGCTTTTGAGTTTACCACAGACAATGCTGCTATGATCGGTATTGTGGGGTATTTAAAGTACTTGAAAAATGATTTCGCACCGCAAAATACAATGGCTACAGCACGACTAAAACTATAAAAATAAAAAATGCAATTATTTTATAATTCAGACTTAAGAGCAGAAGATAAAGAATTTTGTTTTGACAAAAATGAAAGTCGACATATAATTAAAGTTTTGCGTAAGAAGGTTGGAGATAAATTACAAATTACCAATGGTTTAGGATCTTTATTTGAAGCTATAATTCTAACCGAAAATTCAAACAAATGCTCCGTATCCATCACCACTAGTAATTCAATTGCATCCAAGGGATACAGCGTTCATTTGGCGGTTGCACCCACCAAAACCAATGACCGTTATGAATGGTTTCTTGAAAAAGCCACGGAAATTGGAGTAGACTTTATCACGCCAATTATTTGCAAGCGCAGTGAACGTAAAACTATCAAGCTAGAACGCTATAAAAAAATTATAGAAACCGCATCAAAGCAGTCGCTTCGCAGCCATTTCCCTATCCTCAATCCCGCTGTTCGTTTTGAAGAATTCCTAAAAACAAAAACAGAAGGAGATCGATACATCGCACATTGCCTAGAACAGGGGCAGCCGCATTTGAAAGATGAAATAAGGTCCAAAAAAAATATATTGATATTAATTGGCCCTGAGGGAGATTTCACAGCTAATGAGATTAAAATGGCTTTAGATTCAGGTTTTCAAGCTGTTAGCTTGGGCCGAGCACGCTTGCGAACAGAAACAGCTGCCTTTGCAGCATGCCACATAATAGAACTCCACAATGCGTAATCTAATTCTAATTGTTCTTTTAGTTATCGTTCCCATAACAAGTAGCCAAGGACAAACCCTTGCTGTCTTAAAGTATGACGGCGGCGGCGATTGGTACAGCAACCCTACCGCACTAAAAAATTTGATTCAATTTAGCAACACCCATGGCGCTACCAAACTAAAGCTAAAACCAAAGGTCGTTCACCCTGAAGACCCCGCTTTATTCAGCTATCCATTTATTCACATGACTGGCCATGGAAACGTCGTCTTTTCAGATGATGCACTAAAAAACTTAAACACCTACCTCATTGGTGGAGGGTTCTTGCATATCGATGATAATTATGGCATGAAGCCCTATGTACTGCCCCAACTAAAAAAGCTATTTCCATCTAAAGTTTTAAAAGAAGTCCCGAGCGATCATCCTATTTTTAATCTTATTTTTGAATTCCCAGATGGCCTTCCAAAAATCCACGAGCACGACGGCTTAGCGCCGCAGGCAATGGGCATTTTTCACGAGAATAGGCTCATCCTTTTGTGTACGTTTGAAAGTGACCTTAGCGATGGTTGGGAGGATCAGTCGGTGCACAAAGACCCCGAAGATATTCGACTAAAAGCACTACAAATGGGGGCTAATATTATTAAGTATGCTTTCGAATTTTAATCATTAATCAGATGCAGCTTAACCACTACAATTCAAAATTTAAAGCCAAAAAATTCCCTATTGTCTTGCTAACAGACCATGTTGTCCGTCCAGCAAATGTTGGGGGGTTGTTTCGTATTGCTGACGCATTTGGAGTTCAAAAACTAATTTTAGGCGGAACTATGGAGCTCAACAGGAAAGTATGGAATACCTCAAGAGCCACTGAAAAAGTAGTAGAATACGAACAAAAGGGGGACCTTCGCCCTACATTAGGGCAGTTACGCAAAGAGGGGTATGTACTCGTAGGTTTAGAAATTACAGATTCGAGTACAGCTATAGCATCTATTGCGCTCAAGAAAGAACAAAAAATTGCCCTAGTAATCGGTGCTGAGCGGCATGGAATAAATGAGGCTGTACTAAAGGCATTGGATTTTTGCTGCCATGTGGAAATGTACGGCCAAAACAGCAGCATGAATGTGGTTCAAGCTACCTCAATCGCTTTGTATACCCTCACCAATAAATTACAGAATGTTCAATTCTAAACTTCTAGCGCTAAAAGTGCAAACATTCATCAACAAGCATTTGAACGCAAATGTTCATGATTTAGCACTCAAAGGAAGTCCTTTTTCAGAAGTGGAGACAGCTGAACTCATGCAGCAAATTCAATCTAAAAACAAATGCAAAAAAAAACTACCGACATGGTTTAATACTTTAGGTATTTATTATCCTGCTAAACTCAATATTGAACAAACATCCTCAGAGAAAACTGCTTTATACAAAAGCGCAGTGGTTGACGGGGCGCTACTCATAGATATTAGCGGTGGGTTTGGCGTAGATAGCTTTTATTTTTCTAAAAAAATTAAAACAGTAGTGCATTGTGAAATTGAAACAGAATTGTCAGAAATCGCTGCTCATAATTTTCGAATATTAAAGACTAACAATATAAAAACTATTGCAGCCGATGGATTGAAGTATTTAAAAAACAACACTGAAGCGATGGATTGGATTTACATCGACCCTTCGCGAAGAGATACTCATAAAAATAAACGGTTTTTAATTGAAGATTGCACTCCTAATGGAACGAAACACCTAGACCTGTTCTTTAAACACAGTCCACAGGTTTTAGTGAAATTATCCCCAATGCTGGATATTCATGCAGCGCTTGAAGTACTGCCACAAACGAAAGAAATACATATCTTAGCAGTCAAAAATGAAGTCAAGGAGCTTTTGTTTATCTTAAAAAATGACCACCATGGAGCACCCTTGATTAAGGCTATAAACTTAGACAGCACGCAAGAAGTTTTTGAATTCAAAACTTCTGATGAATTACAAAGTTTATCGGATTTTGCACTCCCTTCTCTATTCCTATACGAACCCAATGCTGCCGTGCTTAAAGCAGGTGCCTTTAAGCTAGTTTCAAACCGATTTAATATAAAAAAGTTAGCGCAACACACCCATCTGTATACCTCAGAACTAGCCATTGACAACTTTCCAGGCAAGACCTACCGTATAAATTATATACATCCCTACAACAAAAAAAAAACTACAAGCCCGACTCAATGGCCAAAAAGCTAATGTAAAAACCAGAAACTTTCCCGAAAAAACAGAACACTTAAAAATGATTTTTAAACTTTCAGACGGCGGAGAACGGTTTTTATTTTTCACGACTTCTGAAGCTAAAAAATGGGTATTGGAATGCACTGAAGTCACCCCCATATAATCAAATTAGTTCTTATTTTTATATTGATTGTAAAAAGCAATTTATTTTTTTATATTAGAGCCTTTATTAACCAATTGATACAAAATGAAAAAACGTTTATTAGTCTTCGTTGTAGCTGCACTATCGTTCATCGAAGTTATGGGTCAGGAAGCCCAAAAAAAAGATTTAGTGGGCTACGGCGGAGGGCGCTATGAAGTCTTCAAAACCGGAGGACAAGAGAGTATTGATTTGTGGTTCAAATGGATGGAACTACACGTCAAGGAAGACACAGAAGGAATTCTTGCCTTAGCACACGATGATATCGTTATTGAAGCCCCAGAGGCTACTTTGAACGGTAAAGCTGAATTGAAAGAATGGATGTCCACCACTTTTACCAATGGCGACCTCACTGTCGAGCACCGATGGGCTGTACCCCTTCGCTTTGTTAACGATGATGGATCTTTAAATCCAGGAGATTGGATTGTTAACGACTATGTTGTTAATTACAAAACCAATGATGGGTTGACTATCGATGATTCTGAAGCTAATGTATATATTGTAGAAGGCAAGGTGCGCTACATGAAAATTTTCACTTTCAAAAAAGAGACCCGCCAAACAAAAAAAGTTACATTTTCTGTTGACCTCAACAATTCTGACGAGGTGTTTAGCAGTGTCAGTGTTTTTGGCAGTTTCAACAACTGGTGTGCTTCATGCGACTATTTGACTGATCTTGACAATGACGGTATCTACACAGGGACTTTTGATGTTGCTGTTGGAGAACTACAATACAAATTTACATTAGATAAGCAAAAGGTGGAAGAACAATTTGAGGCAGGTGCTGAATGCTGCAAAACCATTGGGGACTATACCAATAGAGTTGCTACTATCACAGAAGACAGCGAACTTGCTGCTGTTTGTTTTAACAGTTGTACGTCTTGCAAATAAACATCAATTATTAACCATAAATAACTAATCATGAAATCATTAATCTTTACACTTGCACTTACCGTTGGGCTGTCGTCTTCAGCTCAAATCACAGAAGCCGGAAAATGGCTTGGAGAAAACGAACTCAAAGGCAACCCCTACACATTAGCTTCTGATGAGCACATGGAGCTTACCAACCAATCGATTGCCGCTTACAATGCTGGGGATGTCGAAAAAGAACTCTCTTTTTACACCAAAGAGATGGCAGATAATACAAGAGAGTACATGACCAACTATCATGGCGAAATGAAAAAAGTAACCAATAAGCCATGGGCAATGATTCCGGTACAAATAAAAGATTCGGACAATGTGCACATGCTGGTTTGGTCTAACGAAACTAGAGAATGGAATAATGGCAGTACACAAAAAATGAATCTAATGGAAGTTTTTTCTTTTGACAAGGACAAAAAGATCAACGGGTTCTACCAATGGCGCAGATACGATCCAAAAAACGAATTTGGCCTACCTGCTGGTGGAAAATTCTACGGAAAAAATGACAATGAATACACGGGAAGAAAGTTGGTTTTTTCTAACCGCGGCGAAGTAGAAGCTTTAGAAACGCTAATTGACCGCTACAACAAATTGGATGCTGAAGGATGCGAAGAGCTCTTTGCCGATAAGGCCATATTTGACACCTACGACGGACAGCGTATTGAGATAACCAAAGGATTTTTTGGAGGGTATTTTGAAGGATTTGAATCCATTAAATGGAAAGCGTACGGATTTGTACCGCTAAAGATTGAAAACACCGATCCAGTATCGGGTGTGCTAGTAACCTCAATAGAAAAACGCGTTGCTAAAGACGGGTCTGTATGGGAAAAAGAATTAGTAGAACAATTCTATTTTAATCTTGATGGAAAAATTGACTATGTGAAACAGTGGACTCGTGATTTAAACGAATAATCACAAAACTAATATCAGCGCTTTTTTTAAGGCGCTGTTATTTTTTTAGGGCATAAGTAAGCATCAGACCTCCGCGGTAAAGGGTAACCTCCCCACTGCCGTCAAACCCATTGCCGTCTGGTGTAGTTTGTACAACAACCCCATCCACCCTATCGTAGCCCTTGTACCTGCTTTGTGTCAATCCACCTCCTACAAAAAGCTCTAAACCAAGTCGAGGGCTTATTTTTTTCTTATAACCAAAAGTCAACCCGTAAAAAGCAATACGCCCCGATTGATAGGCATCGGCACTAGAAGAATAGGTCGAAGGATCTTGATAGTGGTCGTAGAGTACGGGCCAGCTCGGTTTTTGTAGCGTAAACATCCCAAAACCTATATGCGTTCCAAAAAACAAAGATTTGGCTGAATTGTACCAACGGTGTTCTAAAATAATTTGTGTAATGTGGTAGGGTTTGGACTGAAAACTATCCCAAAAAGACCCCAAAACATCCAACTGAATTGACCGTCGTTCTGCAGTTTTAATTTCCACACCAACATTTGGCGTTAATAGGGCTGCTGAAGCAAGATTGAATTTGACTTCTGTTTGTGCAAAACAAAAATTGAAGCCAATTAAGATTAAAAAAGTGCAAATAAAAATAGGTGGATAAATTTTCATTAATCTAAAATAAAATTTTTGGTTAAAACTATCAAATTTTTGAATACTTATTAGATTTCTATAAATATTCTATTTTAAAACTGCGTTTATTCTATTGGTATTTAATCCAAAGTTCAACTTTTGTAGTTGTATAACCTGGACCAGGAAAGTTATTGACAGAAGATTGATATGTGTTTTTACATCCTATAGCCCACCACCAATTACTGCGCGGATTAAGCGTGCCATCTAAAAATGTAGAATTTTGTGGGGTATACTGTTCCAAACCGCCCCAACCTTGTGAAGTTGAACTTATAGCTATTGGTATGTATCCATCAACACCCCCATTAGGGTCATTTACAGGATTATTGGTTTGTGACCAAATGTTTATAACATTGGTATTGGGGTAAACTATTTTAAAGGTGTATCTATTGTTTAAATTAAAATTTTGAACCGTGTCTAAAATGGAATATTTATTTGCATCTGGATTATCATCATTTGTATGTCTAGCCTCCGCCCAATCGTTAGCAGAAGAGAAAAAATCTCCCTGCGAGGAATCATGACTGAACACTTTTAACCAATCTCCATCAGTTTCTGTATTTGAAGTTTTAGTCCATGTAAAAACATTGGAAGACGAATTTATATTTCCTAGTGCATCTGAAAAGGAATTAGACAAGACCTGAATACTCGAGGCGCCGTCAGATGATGGCGAAAAGGTTGCTGTAAATATTGATCCATTTCATGTAAAATTACTTAGAGAACCATTGGAAACCGTTACATCACTTGCATCATAATTATAGGTTGACTCGTTGACGGTAAAGGTCAGTGATATAAAAGCATCTGAAGAACTAAAACCACTTAGTCCTTCATTAGCATAGATGATTAGACTAGGTCCAGTGAAATCTTCAGCGCTGTAGACGCCAGCAGAAATAATAGTTTGACTTTGTAAAGAACTAGTTAGCAGTAAAACAATCACAAAAAATAAATACCTATAAGCCATATCTGCCTTTTGTTGCATTATAATTATTTAAAACTTCTGAGGATGATAATGCTTTGTTGTAAACCCTAAATTCTCCGTATTTTCCTCCAAACATTCCAGTGTTATTTGCTCCTGGATTGTCATCACCAAGGAAAATATAGTTATTATTACCACTTGCTGAATAATTTATTCCAGACTGAAAATCATTAAGAGCTCCATTCACATATAAGGATTGTGTATTATTGTTGTAATCCCATGTCAATACTACGTGATACCAGGTTCCTTGAGAATATGTATTATCAGCATATAATATACTATTGTTCCATATCTTGGCTATGAACTTGCTACCACTAGCTGCAATTGGAGGCATATTCCAGCTACCTTGCGGATTAGTGTTTGACATTGACATCACATTTCCAGACGAATCTGATGGATTAACCCATAATTCCCAAGTCAAATTGCTTGATGAAGACCCCACATAGGGCAATGGACCAAACAATACATAGTCATTAGAACCATCAGTTACGATAGATCCTGAATTATTTGAGTCATAAGTAGGGCCATTCATTAAGGTTCCATTATAACCATTACCGGTTAAATCTGTCCAGGTAGTACCTGAGCCTGAGTAGGAATTTGAATTTGAGGCATCAACATTTAAAAACAAGTTATCATCAATTACATTGGCTACTACGGAATTATATTCATTATAAAGTATTGAAACTTGAGAAGAGGTGAATACCGTATCATAAATTCTTGCGTATGCTAGATCCAATGCAGAATATGCCCAAAAGCGTGACAGCATAATATTTGATGTTCCTAAAAAAGATAATTTCCCGGTTTGCGTTTGAATCAGAGACCCATCGAGGTACATTTTCATTTCTCCAGCAGATTTATCAAATGTCCACATGAGATGATACCAAACATCATTCGAAAGAGTGTTGTTAGCACTAGATCCGTCCATAGCATAATGACCTTGGTACATCCTTGCATTCGAACCAGCACCTACATGCAGACCTTGTCTATAGGATGTAGTACTGGTTCCAAATACCATTCCCTGTGAAGAGTTATCAAATCTTACCGCAGCCTCCATCGTGTAATCAGAATCATATATATTTAAATTTGATGCGGTTTTACCTGTCTCTACGTAATCATTACTGCCATCAAAAGACATGTAATCAAAGTCTCCATTTTCTACATAAGTAACTCCATTTACTAGAGTTGTATTATACTGAACATCTCCAATGGAAGTCCAAGTTGTCCCTGAGCCTGAGTATGAACGAGAATTAGAAGCATTCAAATCTAATTTTGCAGGAGGAATTAATGATGGGCCACCTGAAAACCCATAATTTGAAGGGCTAATTTGGGCAAAGGAATGTTGGGCTAAAAACAAGATCAAATATAAATATAGAAATATTGATTTATAATTCATTATAATATTATCTGACGTAAATTTCTACTCTTGCTTTTCTATTGATACCCGTTACATTGACACCTGACCAATTTTTCCTATCTCCTGCAGAATAATTTCCCCAACTCGAATCTAATCCAATGCCTCCAGCAGCATCTTCACTACAGCCACGACATGATTCATTATTCCAAACCATACCCCAGCGGACTCTTTTATTATTTACCACGTAATTAAAACCGTAAAAGGTATATCCATACTGCCGAGAGAATACAGAAGTACTATAACCATCAAAATAGAAAGAACCATTTGTTGAGGTCCATATGGCCTGCTCTCCTTCTGAAAATTTTGTAATTAAAGTAGATTCTAATCCTCCATCAAAATTATTTTTCAACCAACTCCAAATGGACAAACCGTCAATACTTCCACTTTCACTACCAATATTAGATATATCTGGCCATAATGCCATTAAATCAGTCGCTGGAAATTGATTCATCACCTCAAACTTTGCGTCTCCATCACTGCGATTCAAACTTGTGGTATTTAAAGTGTTTGAGGATGTCCAATAACTCGAGTTGAAACTAAATGTAGTCCCTTGTGTTGCTTTCATTGCCAACATCCATCCACCACCATCATAAGCATTATCCATCAAACAGTATACCTGGGTTGGCCCCACATTGGGTAAGTTGATCCAATATACTCCATCTGTGGCAGAAGGGTAATTTTGTTTTATTTCCTCTGCACTACTAGCAGCTTCATCTGAGCTTAGACCACTATTTGCAGTAGGATGTACTTTATTAAAACCATGTGCAAAAGTCATAATTTGGCTAAATAACTTGGTAAAAAAAAGCAACAAAAAAATAATCGTTGTAAAAAATTTATCCTTGAACATCAATTGCTTTTTAACAAGATTAGATTTAATTAACTTTGCTTAAATTATAAATATATTAATTTGCGGTATCTCCACCCAAAATTATATTTTCATTTCCAATATTTACAATTGAAACAACTGCATACTGCCCTGCAGTCTTAGAATGGCTTTGTCTATTTATTAAAGTTGTCCCACTTGTTGAAAAAGTGATCTGACCAGCTCCTTTTTGAACAATTAAACAATTGAATCCATCTCCAAGTCCACTTGGAACAGTCAAGGTAACTGCGGACGCATTGTTTAAAGTCACTACTTTACCATTATCTGATGAAGTCAGCGAATAAGATGTTCCTGTCTGATCATTTAGTGCGGCATCAAAACCAGAAATCGAACCACCTGATGAAGTAACATCACCAGATGTACTAATTGTTGAAACTCCACTTAAAGCTCCAGAGGATAAGGTTGCAGTACCGTCAGTAATAGAACCAGCCTCTACAGCTCCAGAAGCCTTTACATTACCTGCAACATCTAGCTTTTCAGTAGGACTACTCGTTCCAATACCAACATTTGTTCCATCGTCATAAATCAAGCTATTTCCTAATACTGTGGAAGCCCCATCGAATTTAGCAATCATATTAGCAGTTCCTGAACCGCTTAACCCTGCCGAGGAAGTTGACCACGAAAGTGTTCCGGAACCATCTGTTGTTAAAACCTGCCCGCTTGTACCGTCTGTATTTGGAATTGTAATCGCTCCAGCAGTTATAGTACCCGCGGTTTCCACATTTGTAACGCTGCTGTTTCCTAGTTTTATCTTGTTTGATGCATTAACTGATGCATTTGCTCCTATAGCAGTTGCATTAGTGAGATTATTCGAGCTTAAATCAGCATTATAACCAATCAACGTATTGTATGTTCCAGTTGTGTTTGTATCTCCCGCACTAGCCCCAATACCGGTATTATATGAGCCTGTTGTATTATTTTCAAGAACTCTTTTTCCAAAAGCTGAATTTTGAGATCCTGTTGTATTTCTAAATATAACATGAGATCCCATAGCTGTATTCAAACTTCCTGAAGTTGTCTCACCTAGAGCTTGGTGACCCATAGCAACATTTTCATCACCTGTAGTAATTTTCTCTAAAACTCGTTTTCCAACACCAGTGCTGTAACTTGCACCTTGTGAAATACTCGGAGTATTACCAATCATTAATGTATTGTATTGACTACTGTGTATTGCATCTGACAAATCATCTATACTTGATACTCCAGAAGAACTTATTGCATCTATTTGAGATTGAATGTTTGATGTTACACCATCTACATAATTTAACTCAGCAGTGGTGGCAGTAACGCCATCAATTAAA
>JAQCJC010000061.1 GCA_027593245.1 Bacteroidota bacterium
TTCTCCAATGGATTTTCCAATGCCCGAAGAGCCACCAGTAATGAGTATAGTTTTTGACATACTATTGTCGTTCTTTGAAGGTTAAAGATAGAAAGATTTAAGGAACTAATAGACACAAAAAAAGGCAAGCGATCTACATCACACCGCTACGACCGTATACCTTTGCTGCGTTCCCGCCCTGGAGGATTCAACAGGAGCTGGTTGTGTAGGACTTGCCTTTGACAAAGATACAATGTTTTAATATTCTTTTAATCATTTTTTTTAGTGAAGATAAATAAATAAATTGCCAGAAAATAAACAGGTCCATGAATTTTTCTAAAGTATTGAGAATCATAACTATTGGAATAATTGCTTTTGGATGCGGAAATTCGTCCAAAGCTGTTAAATCAAATTTCTTGATTCAAACCAATGCAAAAAAGAATATCATTAGCAATGCTGAAGTACTTAAATTGAGCTTAAAAAACCTCAATGCGATGCAAGTTGATTCTGTGCAGTTCATGATGAATAACACACCCATCTCCAATTTGGAAGATTTAAAAGATGTTGCCCTTGGCGAAAAAATGATCAAAGCTTCGGTGTATTATGATGATGTTAAAGAAGTAGTTTTGCAAAAACTTATTGTTGTCAATAACAAAAAACCAAAACTCTACACTTACGAATTGGTAAATACCTATGCACACGATATTAATTCATATACACAAGGATTAGAGTTTTACAATGGGATTCTGTACGAGAGTACGGGACAATATGGCGAGTCAAAACTTAGAGCTTTAGACTACAAAAATGGAAAAGTGATAAGAAACATCAACTTAGCCCCTACATATTTCGGAGAAGGGTTGACGGTTTTGAACGATAAAATATATCAATTGACGTGGCGTGAAGGACGTGGACTAATTTATGATGTTGATAATTTTCAAGCAATTGGAAGTTTCAAATATGGGCAAAGCAAAGAAGGATGGGGCTTGTGTAATGATGGTCAACAACTGTATAAAACCGATGGATCAGAAAACATCTGGATTTTAAATTCTAATACATTAGAAGAAGAGCGTTTTGTTCAAGCATATACCAATAAAGGAAAGTTAGCCAACTTAAACGAACTCGAGTGGGTTAACGGGAAGATTTACGCCAACCGATACCAAAAAAATGGCGTTGCGGTAATCAATCCTAGAAATGGAGCTATCGAAGCCGTTATAGATTTTAAAGATTTGAAAAACAAAGTCACCAATCACCCAGGCTTGGACGTATTAAACGGTATGGCCTATAACCCCAAAACACAAACCTTGTTCCTTACGGGAAAACGTTGGGATAAACTCTTTGAGGTGCGCATAATAGCCCAAGACTAATGCAAGTTTATGAACAATCACGTGTAGTAGAATCCCAAGATATTGATCATTTGAATCACGTAAACAATATCCGTTATCTTGAATGGATACAGGCTATGGCACGTGCCCACTGGACTTCTGTTACGACCCTAGAACAACGCCAAGCCAATGTTTGGGTTGTTTTGCGGCATGAAATAGATTACAAAGCTCCTGCCTTTGTTGGCAATACCTTACGTCTTAAAACCTATGTTTCTGAATGTGCTGGAGTAACAAGCATTCGCGTCGTAGAAATCTACAATGCTCATACACAAAAACTTTTAGTCAAAAGCAAAACAAAGTGGTGCATGACTGATCCCCAAACACAACGCCCAAAACGCATCCCAAATGATATCTTAACCATTTTTGATTAATTATTCCCATTTGCATGAAAAGTTATATTTTTACAAAAACAGGTTAACTTTTATGAAGCGTTATTTTTATTTTTTAGCATCTTTTTGTTTCTTACTCTTATGGAGTTCTTGTCGGAAAGATTTTGATTTCACCCCTACTGAGGGATCATTAAGATTTTCAAAAGATACGGTCTATTTAGACACTGTATTCACTAATATTGGCTCCAGCACCTACACCCTTAAAGTGTACAATACTTCTAACAATGACATTTCCATTCCGAAAATCAAACTTCAAGAAGGACAAAATTCCAATTATCGCCTAAATGTAGATGGAATGACTGGGGATAGCCCGCTCACAGGAAAAGAATTCACGGATGTCGAATTATTAGCTAAAGACAGCATGTATATATTTATTGAAACCACAATCGACATACAATCTTTGGTTTCTGATGAAACTCAATTTTTATATACAGATGCTATTGAATTTGGCATCAACAACAAGCAAACTGTAGAGTTGGTTACACTAGTTAAAGATGCCGTATTTATCTATCCAAATAAAGATTCTGAAGGCGTTATAGAAACTCTTGTATTTGATGTGGATGGTGATGGTACAGATGATGAAACCAATATCCAAGGACGATTTTTGGAAGACGATGAGTTGAATTTTACTAACGAAAAACCCTATGTTATTTATGGCTACGCTGCCGTAGATGAAGGCAAAACACTTAACATTGCGGCTGGAGCTCGTGTGCATTTTCATGCGAATTCCGGTCTTTTGGTTACTAACAATGCATCTTTACACGCCAATGGCCTGTTGAGTACTGATGATGAACTTTTGGAAAATGAAATTATTTTTGAAGGTGATCGGCTTGAACCTGGTTTTTCAGAAGTTCCTGGGCAGTGGCAAACCATATGGTTGTTTAATGGCAGTACAGACAATAGGTTCGACTACACGACTATTAAAAACAGCACTGTTGGTATTCTCGTTGACGGCAACCAAGACGATTCATCCAAACTTCAAATCAATAATTCACAAATATACAATTCAAGTAATTTTGGAGTTTTGGGGCGAGCCACAGCAATTACAGCTGAAAACTTGATCATTAATAAAAGTGGGCAATCCTCTTTTGCAGCAACCTATGGAGGTAATTACAATGTTACTCACTCTACTATCGCTAACTATTGGAGCAATAGCTTCAGGCAATTTCCTGCACTACTGCTAAACAATTTTATAACGGATTCCAATCAGAATATTATACCTAACAACCTGAATTCGGCAAATTTCACCAATTGCATTATTTATGGAAATGACAATCCAGAATTGCTGTTGGATCAAATTCCAGAAGCTGATTTTAATTTTAAATTCAAAAATTGCTTACTGCTATTCAACGATCCTAACAACAATTTTACTGGTCCGTATTATAACTTTAACGATACTGATTTTTATGAAAATATGCTGTTCAACTTAGATCCTGAATTTATTGATCCTCAACAAAATAAGTTACAAATTTCTTTGACCTCCCCTGCTGCAGGTCAAGGAACTAATGCTGGAAATCTAGGAAGCGATATAAGGCAAATGCCTCGTCCCTCCCCCTCTGATATAGGTGCTTACAACGCTGTTGATTTAGAGAATTAAACAAAGCCAGCTTATTGCTGGATTTGTTCATTAATTAGCTATGCTTTCAAGCAAATAACGGTCTGTGGCTCATCATAGCATGTACACGCTTAGCTACAGAATTCAACACAGTTTCATCTTCGTGATTCGTAATAACTTCATCAATCAACGACACAACAGCTTCCATATCCGATTCAACTAGTCCTCGGGTGGTAACAGCAGGAGTTCCTACGCGTATCCCCGAAGTTACAAAAGGACTTTGTGTATCAAAAGGCACCATGTTTTTATTCGCAGTGATATCAGCTTTCACCAGCGCTTGTTCAGCGTCTTTTCCTGTGATGTTTTTATTGCGCAGATCAATCAACATCATATGGTTGTCTGTACCTCCAGATATCAGGTCATACCCCCGTTTTACAAAAGCCTTTGCCATAGCATCTGCATTCTTTTTAACTTGAAGAATGTAATGCATGAATTCATCTGTTAGGGCTTCACCAAATGCAATGGCCTTTCCAGCAATAACATGTTCCAGTGGTCCGCCTTGGTTTCCAGGAAAAATTGCAGAGTCTAGTAGAGAAGACATCATTTTGAGTTTTCCAGACTTGAACTTCAATCCAAAAGGATTTTCAAAATCCTTACCCATCATGATAAGACCTCCTCTTGGTCCACGAAGGGTTTTGTGTGTTGTTGTAGTCACTATATGACAATGTGGTAATGGGTCGTTTAGCACACCTTTAGCGATTAACCCAGAAGGATGAGAAATATCGCCCAATAAAATAGCACCAACACTATCAGCAATTTCACGAAAGCGTTTGTAGTCAATATCTCTAGAATAGGCTGAAGCACCAGCGATAATCAATTTGGGTTGTTCTGCGCTTGCAATCTCTTGAATTTTATCATAATTCAGCATCCCGGTTTCTTTTTCTACGCCATAAAAGACAGGGTCATAAAGACGTCCAGAAAAATTTACTGGTGAACCATGAGTAAGATGCCCACCATGTGATAAATCGAACCCTAAAATTTTGTCACCTAGATTTAGACATGCATGAAAAACAGCTGTATTGGCTTGACTTCCAGAATGCGGCTGAACATTGGCCCATACGGCACCAAAAAGTGTTTTGGCACGATCGATCGCAATTTGCTCCACTTCATCCACAACTTCACAACCACCATAATACCGTTTTCCAGGATAACCTTCCGCGTATTTATTGGTCAATACAGAGCCCGTGGCCTCCATCACTTGATCACTTGTAAAGTTCTCAGAAGCAATTAGTTCAATGCCGTTAAGCTGACGGTTTTTTTCAGCCTCAATGAGTTCAAAAATTTGTTCGTCGCGTTGCATATGTTGTGGTATAAGATTTATAAAGTGCAAAAATAATGATAACAATAATTATATACATTAAAAAACATATATTTGATGTAGTTTTTTATTAAAAATTTAATTAACATTTTGTGCTATGGTAATTTTTGCAAATGATCCCAACCGAACCTCTTGGCTTCATGTAGACTCAGACTCAGATTTTCCGATTCAAAACATTCCTTTTGGCGTGTTTTTAACCCGCGATGACGTCATTACTATTGGAACCCGTATTGGCGACACAGCCATTGATCTAGCAGCTCTTCATCAGCTGGGCTATTTTGATGATATTCCACTTACGGATGATATCTTTTTACAAGATACACTTAATGATTTTATTGCTGATGGACGTAAAACATGGCGCGCGGTTCGCAATAAAGTTGCAGAAATTTTTGATAACAATAATACGGTCCTAAAGTCACAAACAAAACACAAAGACACTGTACTTTACAGCCTAGACGAAATCGAAATGCAACTTCCTGTTTTAGTTGGTGATTATACAGATTTTTATGCCAGTCGCGAGCATGCGACCAATGTTGGAACCATGTTTCGAGGTAAAGACAATGCCTTGATGCCAAATTGGTTGCATTTGCCAGTAGGATACCACGGAAGAAGTTCGTCTATCATACCCTCAGACATCCCTGTGCGGAGGCCCAAGGGACAAACCCTTCCCCCAGGCAAAGAGAGTCCTGTATTTGGTCCAAGTAAAGCTGTAGATTTTGAACTGGAGATGGCTTTTATTACAACTGACGCTAACGATCTTGGTGAAGCCATACCTATCAATGAAGCTGAAGATTACATCTTCGGACTGGTTTTATTCAACGATTGGAGTGCTCGGGATATTCAACGCTGGGAATACATGCCCTTAGGTCCATTTTTAGGTAAAAATTTCGCTTCTTCCATCTCCCCTTGGATTGTAACTTTAGATGCCCTTGAACCGTTTAGAGTACATTCACCAAAACAAGAGCCAAAGCCATTAAAATACTTACAATACGAGGGGCCAAAAAGTTTTGATATTCACCTTGAAGCCATCATCAAACCGGAAGGAGCAAATGAAACTGTGGTGTCTAAATCAAATTTTAAATATATGTATTGGAATATGGTACAGCAGCTTACGCACCATACAGTGAATGGTTGTCCGGTACATTCTGGAGACATGATGGGTAGCGGTACAATTTCTGGCCCAACTCCAGACTCTTATGGTTCCATGTTAGAGTTATCATGGAAAGGAGAACGCCCCGTTCAGCTTAATGATGGCACAGAACGAAAATTTATCAATGATAACGATACTGTAATTCTACGAGGATATTGCAAAAATGAAAGGTTAAGAATTGGTTTTGGAGAAGTCAAATCAAAACTTTTAGCTGCACTCTAAAAAATCACATCAATTTTACTGTTGAATAAATCGCAGTATTATGCAATAATATTTCATGATTTTAAAATAATACCCTATTTTATTCACATATTAACAAAACTTAAACTTATAGTTTTTAATCTATTACAAAAGCAATAGCTTTGAAAGCTTAACCGCAAACGATGAATAATAAAAACTATTTGAGTTTAGTAATTTCTTCTTATATACCCCCTATTTTTTGGAGAGTTATTTCATCTATTTCCATTTAATCGCAAGTCAAAATGAAAGTTTTAAAGTTTGGAGGAACTTCAGTTGGTTCCGCAAAAAACATAAAAAAAGTTATTGAAATCGTAAAATCCTCTTGTGAGAACGATCAAATTGCAGTAGTCGTATCGGCAGTAGGCGGAATTACTGACAAGCTGATGAGCGCCTCTCAAAAAGCAATTGATAACGATCTTAATTACAAAAATGATTTTAATAAACTGAAACAGCAACACCTCGATGTTATTGAGGGGCTTTTGTCAGGAACGAGTTTAGTAAATACAACAGATATAATTCTCGAGAAATTAGCTGAACTAGAACGTTTGTTGGACGGGATTTACTTAATTAAAGAATTGTCTCCAAAAACCACAGATAAATTATTGAGTTTTGGCGAACTTATGTCTTCACTAATTATATTTGAAGCCATGCAAGAACAGGGTTTAAATGTACAATTAAAAAACAGCCAAAACTTAATTGTTACGGACTCTAATTTCACTAATGCAGCTGTTCAATTTGATGAAACGAACTCAAACATAAAAACATATTTTGAACACAATAAAAAAATGGTCACTATACTCCCGGGTTTTATTTCTAAATCTGAGGATGAAGAAATCACTACCTTAGGCCGTGGAGGATCAGATTATACTGCAGCTATAATGGCTGCGGCGCTTAAAGCGGATATCCTAGAGATCTGGACAGATGTTAGTGGAATGTTCACTACCAATCCAAAATTAGTAAAACAAGCCAAACCCATAAAGAAACTTTCGTATAAAGAGGCTATCGAGCTCTCTCATTTTGGTGCTAAAGTACTGTACCCACCAACTGTTCTACCTGTACTTTCTAAAAACATCCCAATTCGAATAAAAAATACATTGGATCCTGATCAAGAAGGAACATTGATTTCTAAGGATGTAACCAACGGCAACAATAACCCAATAAAGGGAATAAGTAATATAAATGGCATCTCATTACTTACGCTTCAGGGTCATGGTATGGTAGGAATCCCTGGGTTTTCAAAGCGTTTGTTTGAAACATTAGCAAGAGAGAAAATAAACGTTGTTATTGCCACTCAAGCCTCTTCTGAACACTCTATTTGTGTTGGCGTTTCAGATCAAGATGCACGATTAGCAAAATTGGCACTAGACGAAGAATTTGAAAATGAAATATCCTTATTAAAGATAGACCCTTTAGTTCTTGAGCAACAACTTTCTATTGTCGCTGTAGTGGGCGAAAAAATGAAAAATCACCAAGGTATAAGCGGACGAATGTTTAGCATGCTCGGTAAAAATAATGTTAATATACGCGCTATTGCACAGGGCGCTTCAGAAAGAAATATTACTGCAATAATTACAGAAAAAGATGTAAAAAAAGCATTGAATTGTCTTCATGAAGCATTTTTTGAAGTTGAAACAAAGCATATTAACTTGTTCATTGCCGGAGTTGGTAATGTTGGCACATCCTTGTTAGAGCAAATTCATACACAAGAAGATTATGTTAAAGATAATTTGAAATTAAAAATCAAGGTTGTTGGGCTGTCCAATTCAAAAACAATGGCTTTCAATTCAGATGGAATCGATTTAAATTCTTGGAGTGATGTTTTGAATAATGGAACACAGACACATCCGATTGAATTTTTTGAAAAAGCTAAAGAATTAAATCTTAGAAACTCTGTTTTTGTTGATATAACTGCGCACGACGCCATTGCCAAAACTTATGCGCATTATCTTCAGGAGAGTATAGCGGTCGTTGCTTGTAACAAAATTGCTTGTTCGAGTAATATTGAATATTATGAACGGCTTAAAAATTTATCAAGAAAGTACAATGCTCCCTTCTTATTTGAAACCAATGTTGGCGCTGGACTGCCTGTGATCGATACATTGAACCATCTTATTGCTTCAGGCGATCGCATCATCGCTATTAACGCTGTTTTATCAGGAAGTTTGAATTTTATTTTCAATAACTTTACAGCAGATAATAACTTTCACGATGTCGTTAAACAAGCACAGAAAGAAGGTTATACCGAACCTGACCCCCGTATTGATTTAAGTGGAATTGATGTTGCAAGAAAACTCTTAATTTTAATAAGAGAGTCAGGAGCGTCAATAGAAATTGAAGAGATCAAGAACGAAAGCTTTCTGCCAAATGGGGCTCTAGAAGCTAAAGATGTCGCTGCCTTTTATGACATCATAAAAAATAAAGACGATGAGTTTAAAGCTCTGTTGAGTGCTGCTCAGAACCAAAACGCACGACTTAAATACGTTGCGGAGTATAAGGACGGTACTGCAAGTGTTGGCTTAAAGGAAATACCTGAAGGTCATCCTTTTTACAATCTTGAAGGAAAAGACAATATAGTGATGTTCTATTCTAACCGATACAAAGACCAACCCCTTATTGTGAAAGGCGCTGGTGCTGGTGCCGCAGTAACAGCCTCAGGTTTATTTGCGGACATCATTAGAGCGTCTAATATTTGATTATGGAAGAGATTAAAGTATTTTCGCCAGCTACTGTAGCAAATGTTGCTTGTGGTTTTGATGTGCTTGGTTTTTGTTTGGATGGAATTGGCGATGAGATGATCATACGGAAGTCTAAAGATAAAGGGGTGCGTATTACAGTGTCAGATGGATATGATTTACCTCTTGATATAGACAAGAATATTGCTGGTGTTTCTGCTAAAGCGCTTTATGAAAAGGCAAATCCTGATTTTGGATTTGAATTGGAAATTTACAAGCGTATTAAGCCTGGGAGCGGCATTGGAAGCAGTGCAGCCAGTGCCGTGGGAAGTGTGTTTGGGATGAACCAGTTGTTGGGAAAACCATTTAATCAAAATGAGCTGATCGAATTTGCCATGAAAGGTGAAGCATTAGCAAGTGCTGCTGAACATGCAGATAACATTGCTCCTGCTCTTTTAGGGGGGTTCACATTAGTTAAAAATTTGAATCCATTACGGATTCTTCAAATTCCATCTCCTGAAGATCTATACGCAGTAATAGTACACCAACAGATCGAAATTAAAACTTCTGAAGCACGTTCTGTTCTTCCAGCACATATCAGGCTTAAGGATGCTACAACCCAATGGGCTAACTTGGGAAGCTTAATACATGCCTTACATACTAATGATTACGCTCTTATCGGCGAATGTTTGGAAGATGTAGTCGCAGAGCCCTACAGAAGTAAAGTAATTCCAGCTTATGGAATATTAAAACAAGCAGCAAAAACTGCTGGAGCTTTGGGAACATCAATTTCAGGATCTGGACCGTCAATATTTAGTTTGTGTCAGGGCATTGATATTGCCAAGAAAATAAGTAGCGCACAAAAAAAGGTTTTAAATTCAATGGATGTATCTTTTGAAGTTTACATTTCTAAAATCAATACTACGGGAGTTAGCATCCTATAATCAAAATACTAGATGAATTATTTTAGTCTCAATAATAATGCGCCAATAGCAACCTTTGAAACAGCAGTACGAAAAGGGTTAGCACCCGATAAGGGCTTGTATTTTCCAGAACATATAGAGCCTCTACAGGCATCGTTTTTGAATTCGATTGAAAATTATTCCGATGCAGAGATTGCATTTCAATCTATTAAACAGTTTATATGTCCAGAAATCCCTGAATATGATTTGAAGCAAATCATTTCGGAGACTTTAAGCTTTGATTTCCCTATAGTAGAAATCGAAGAAGGAATTTCTACTTTAGAGCTTTTTCATGGTCCTACAATGGCTTTTAAAGACGTAGGAGCACGTTTTATGGCGCGTTGTTTAGGTTATTTTAATAAAGATAATAATGAGGAAGTAACTGTTTTAGTAGCTACATCTGGCGATACCGGTGGTGCCGTAGCTAGTGGATTTTTAGGCGTAAAAGGTGTTCGAGTAGTGATTTTGTATCCCAGCGGAAAAGTTAGTCATGTACAAGAAAAACAATTAACCACACTTGGTCAAAATATTACTGCTTTAGAAGTTGATGGTACATTTGATGACTGTCAAGACATCGTAAAAAGAGCTTTTTTAGATGACGACTTAACAGAGAAAATGGCCCTTACTTCTGCAAATTCAATCAATATTGCACGCTGGATGCCACAAATGTTTTATTTCTTATTTTCATACAAACAGCTAAAATCAAAAAATAAACCAATTGTTTTTTCTGTTCCAAGTGGTAATTTTGGAAACATATGTGCTGGGATGCTAGCACAGAAACTCGGATTTCCATTTGCTCATTTTATCGCTTCAAATAATGCCAATAATGTTGTTGAGCGTTATTTTAAAACCAATGCGTACTCCCCACTACCTTCAATCCAAACCATAAGCAATGCAATGGATGTTGGAAACCCAAGTAATTTTATACGCCTTCAAAAATTGTATGACAACGATTTTGAAGCATTAAAAAATAACTTAACTGCGTACAGCTTTAGCGATGAACAAACAAAAGAAGCGCTTTCAGAAATATATAAAGGCTCAGGCTACATTGCAGATCCGCATGGAGCTGTAGGGTATTTAGGCTGTAAATCTTACCGAGAGAAAAATCCAGCAGCACAAACAATCTTTTTGGAAACTGCACATCCCACAAAATTTTTGGATGTTGTTGAAGCTTTGATCCCAGAAAAAATTGCTTTACCTTCTCAAATTCAGGCGGTTATTGAAAAAGAAAAATCAGCGATTTTTGTTGAAGATTATTCTCAATTTAAAACGTTCTTATTGAACTTCTAAGCATCAAATTTGAATAAAATTTACCTAAATTTGTATTCAAATAGATCTTATGAAAAAAACAGCGCTCTATGAAATTCACAAGGCACTTGGTGCAAAATTAGTTCCATTTGCTGGTTATCAAATGCCTGTTCAGTATGAAGGTGTAAATGCAGAACATTTAACCGTTCGCAAAGGGGTTGGTGTATTTGATGTTTCTCATATGGGTGAGTTCTTAATCGAAGGTCCAAATGCCTTAGCACTTATACAGTCTGTATCTTCTAATGATGCATCAGTTTTAAGCATTGGTAAAGCGCAGTACAGTTGTTTACCCAATACTAAAGGTGGTATTGTAGATGATCTTATTATTTACCGTTTGGAAGAAAACGCCTACCTTTTAGTTGTAAATGCCAGTAACATCGAAAAGGATTGGCAATGGATTAGTGCTAATAATGAGGTTGGCGCAAAGATGACTAACATAAGTAATGATTATTCCCTATTGGCCATTCAAGGACCTATGGCTATTGAGGCTATGCAAATTCTTACTAGCATTGATTTGAAAGCGCTAAAATTTTATCATTTCGAAATTTCTGATTTTGCTGGAATTCAAAACGTTATTATTTCCGCTACTGGATATACTGGAAGTGGTGGATTTGAAATTTATTGCAAAAATGCCGATGTCGAACAATTGTGGAATCAAGTTTTTGAAGCCGGAGCAAAATATGGCATAAAACCAATAGGATTGGCTGCAAGAGACACACTAAGGTTAGAGATGGGATACTGTTTGTATGGAAACGATATTAATGAAACTACCTCTCCAATTGAAGCTGGCTTGGGATGGATTACAAAATTCACAAAGTCATTTATCAACGATTATGCGCTTTCGCAACAAAAGGCTAATGGAGTCACTCGAAAACTTGTTGGTTTTGAGCTTAAAGATCGTGGAATTCCAAGGCAGTCCTACCCTATTGTAGATTCTAATGCGGTTGTTATTGGTTCTGTAACTTCCGG
>JAQCJC010000003.1 GCA_027593245.1 Bacteroidota bacterium
TTAATACATATTATAAACATTTTAAAAATTAAGATATAACACTATTTACAGGTATAATTAAAAAATAATTAGAAGTTATTATAGCTATTAACAAGCAATCATTATAACCATTAATATTTTAAAATTTAAAGAAAAAAATTACTTATGTTGTATTATGTGGATAAAGTTAATTTTAAGCTAAATAAATCAAGAAATTAAAGTTGTAGTTTTGTTTAAACCAAAAACTAGATGCCAAAGAAATCCAAAACTAAATCAACTGCTTTTAAAAAGCATATTAACCGAATTTTATCTATTCTTAATTCTTCAGCTGCTTTAAACCTCAAACAAATATCTATGAAGCTTGGGATAAATAACCCAATAGAGAGAGTTGAGGTTATTGAGTGCCTCCATTACCTTATGATTTCAAATCAAATAGAAGAAAAAAGAAGAGGTATTTATACAATAAAGACAAATAATAAATACCTCACAGGTATTTTTGACCTTACAGCGAGAGGCTCTGGTTATATTATCTCTAATGATTTCGAAGAAGATATTTATATACCTTCAAATAAGACCATGGGTGCACTTTCAGGAGATGAAATAGAATTTTATATACTAAACAGAAAGAAGAAAGGGCGATTAGAAGGAGAAGTAAACCAAATATTAAAACGCTCAAAATCTGAATACGTAGGTGTTATTCAACTGAACAAAAATTTTGCTTTTGTAGTTCCAGATGATAAAAAAATGCCGGTGGATATCTACGTCCCTTTAAAGAAAATAAAAAATGCAAAAGAAGGTCAAAAGGTTTTAGTTAAAATAATTGAATGGCCCTCAAAAGCAGAGTGTCCAACAGGAAAAGTAGTTGAAGTTCTTGGCGATGCTGGAGACCACCAAACAGAAATACATGCTATTCTAGCAGCATATGGTTTACCTTACAAATTTGATAAAAAAGTTGAAGACTTCGCTAATAATTTAGATACATCAATTACAGAGGAAGAAATAAAAAAGAGGCGTGATATGCGTCAAATATTAACTTTTACTATCGATCCAAAAGATGCCAAAGATTTTGATGACGCCCTTTCATTCCAAATACTTAAAAATGGAAATTATGAGATAGGTATACATATTGCTGATGTTTCTCACTATTTACAAGAAGGTACTATTTTAGACGATGAGGCTTATGAACGTGCAACATCGGTCTATCTTGTAGATAGAGTTGTTCCAATGCTCCCAGAAGTATTATCTAATAATGCATGTTCGTTACGACCAAATGAAGAGAAATATACATTTTCTGCAGTTTTTGAACTTAATAATAATGCAGATCTTATAAATAAATGGTTTGGAAGAACAGTCACTTACAGTGACGCTCGATTTAGTTATGAAGAAGCACAACACATTATAGAAGCTAAAGATCTTCTTATTCCAAAAGAAATAGCATTAACTAAAAAACAATACAAAACGACGAACTCTATAAAAGAAGCAATTTTAAAATTAGATGATCTCGCTAAAATATTGAGAGCTAAAAGGATGAGAGATGGTGCAATATCCTTTGATAAAAAAGAGGTTAAATTTACTCTATCAATTAACAAAGAGCCTGAAGGCGTTTATTTTAAAACATCTAAGGATGCAAATAAGCTAATTGAAGAGTTTATGTTATTAGCTAATAAAAAAGTTGCAGAATTTATAGGAAAACAAACCCCTAAAAAAACATTCATCTACAGAGTTCACGACGTACCAGATCAACAAAAATTAGAAAGTCTACAACGAGTTGTTTCTCAATTTGGTCATCAAATAAATATTAAAGATCAAAATCAAATAAGTTCTTCTTTAAATAAACTATTAATTAACGTTGTTGGTAAAAAAGAACAAAATCTAGTTGACACCTTAGCAATACGGTGTATGAGTAAAGCAGAATATTCTACCCAAAATATAGGACACTACGGTTTATCTTTCGATTATTATTGCCACTTTACATCCCCAATAAGACGGTACCCAGACGTTATGGCACATCGTTTGTTACAGCACTATTTAGATGGTAATAAAAAAGTTAACGCTACTGAGTTTGAAGAGAAGTGTAAACACTCTTCTTCTATGGAAAATTTAGCGACAAAAGCAGAGCGAGATTCAATCAAATACATGCAAATAAAATATATGATGAATAAAAAAAACACTCCTTTTCTTGGCATTATTTCTGGTGTTACAGAATGGGGTATGTATGTAGAAATTATTAAAAATAAATGTGAAGGAATGGTTAGAGTCAAAGATATTAGCGGAGATTATTATTCTTTTGACCAAGACAACTATGCTTTAATAGGAGAGCGCACAAAAAACAAATACCAACTTGGAGACCAGGTTGAAGTACAAGTAAAAAAAGCAGATTTATTAAAAAGATACTTAGATTTTAAATTAACCTAAATTTAAAAAAAATGAAGAACAAAAAATATTATATAATACTACTTCTAAGCACACAATTATTTTCCCAGTCCCCAATTACCAAAACCTTAGGAGAGTTTTCACAACTAAAAGTTTATGATCTTATTAATGTTACCCTAATTAAATCAGATCAAAACAAAATTATTATTTCTGGAGAGCAAGCCGATGCTGTTAGAATTGTTCAAAAAAACAACACCCTTAAAGTCAAAATGAAACTAGACAAAATGTTCAGCGGTGCAAAAATAAACCTCAAACTTTATTTCACCTCGATAGATGAAGTAGATGCAAATGAGGGCGCTGTTGTTACTATAGAAGAACCAATCAAACAATATGAGTTAACCTTAAAAGCACAAGAGGGAAGTAAAATTACTGCTGTCGTGGAAACAAAATTATTAAATATTAAATCCATAACCGGTAGTGTTATTAATACAACAGGGAATTCTGAGCGACAACAACTTAATATAAGAACAGGGGGTATTTACAAAGGAAGCAAAACAAGCGCTCAAAACACCTCACTTTTTATAAAAGCAGGAGGAATAGCAGAAGTAAAAACAACAGATGTTTTGGATGTTAAAATATTTTCAGGTGGTGATGTTTTTATATATGGAAGCCCAAAACAACTTAAGCAAAATAGACTTTTCGGAGGTCGAGTCATTTTCAAAGAATAGATTATAATGTTAGAAGACATTCAGGCAGCTATACCTTTAGGTTTTTTCTTGTCTTTTATGATAGGACCAGTTTTTTTTGTTCTTTTAGAGACGAGTGTTGTAAAAGGATTCAGGGCAGCTATTTCTTTTGATCTCGGTGTTGTTTTAGCAGACATTATTTTTATTTTCTTAGCTTATTTTAGTAGTTATCAACTTCTTGAAAACCTGAGCAATCAACCCGGTCTGTATATTTTTGGAGGAACTCTTCTCTCTTTGTATGGGGTCATTGTGTTTACCAAAAAAACAAAAGGGGATACACTAGACACAAACTCTCATGCGCCATTAAAAAGCAATTATTTACAATTGTTTGTAAAGGGTTTTTTGCTTAATTTTATAAACGTTGGTGTTTTAGTATTTTGGTTAGGAATTATTATAGTTGTAGGACCAAATTTAGACGCAAATCCGAGCAGATTTTTACTTTTTTTTGGAACTCTAATTATTTCATACTTTCTAACAGATGTTGTTAAAATTTTATTAGCTAAACGCCTCAAAGCTTATTTAACCCCTTTAATAATTTTGAACATAAAGAAGGCCTTAGGTGTTTTACTGTTAATATGTGGCATAACTCTAATAACAAAAGGTTTTTTGCCTAAGGATAAACTAAACCCCACTCAAATAATTGAGGATATTAGATAAAAAAACCACAACAAAGTTGTGGTTTATAGTTTTGAGGCGTCTAGCGGATTCGAACCGCTGTAAAAGGTTTTGCAGACCTCTGCCTAGCCACTCGGCCAAGACGCCAAAAAGGACAGCAAATTTACGCAAAAAAACAGCACACACAAGAGAAATAAATATTAATGCTTAAATCTAACCCAATATAACAAACATATGATGCCGAAAAGAAGTGTTCATTTTATTTTAAATCCAGTTTCAGGCAGCGGTCAAAATAAGCTAAATGTTAAGTCTATTTTTTCTGTTTTAAACACTAAAAAATATGATTTGAAGTTGAAAATTTCACAAAGACCTGGAGACGTTTGTCAACTAACAAAGTTGTCATTACAGGAGGGCGCCAATGTAATTGTTGCGTGCGGTGGGGACGGAACCATCAATCAAGTTGCATCACAACTTATAGGAACAAAGGTAAAGTTGGGGATTATAAAATTTGGATCAGGAAATGGTTTGGCATCCCACTTAGGTATACCGAAAGAGCTGATAAGGGCTTTAGAGGTTATTAAAAAAGAAAAAGTCATAAATATCGATGTCGGAACGGTTAATCAACATTATTTTTTTAGCAATATGAGCATAGGCGTAGGAGCCCGAGTGATTAATCATTACACGGACTCTAAAAAGCGACAGTTTATGTCTTATTTTCGTGCGGTGCTGAAAGGCCTTCTGAGTGAACCCCTAAACATAACCCTAGACTTAGTAATTGACGGCTACAAAACAACTATAACACCCCTTGTTTTATTTATCTCTAACTCAAATGAAATGGGATACAATGTTTCTTTTACGCCAGAAGCCTCACTACAAGACGGAAAATTAGATCTTGTTTTTACTGAACACCTTTCGCTTATTCAAAAGATTTTATTTGCCAATCAAATTGTTTTTTTTAAGAAAAGAAGATTTAAAAAAGCTCAATATCTTCAAGCAGAGGATATTTTGATTACTAATAAAAAAAATGAAGAATTTTTGACGCAATTAGACGGTGAGCCTGTTGTTGTCAACTCTAATGTACTAAGAATATCACTTAAGAAAACTGCGTTAAGCGTTATTGTGCCAGCTTAATAAGACCTTTTTTCCTCCAACACTACAGTAACCTTTTCAACATCTCCACCAAGCGGGGGGTTTAGTTTTGAAACAGACACTGAAGCCCAATCGACTGCGGCACACTCATTAAGAAAACGAGCAATGATCCGTTGAGCCACTGTTTCTAAAAGTTTACAGGGAATACCCATCTCATCCACAACAATTGAATTTAAAGTAACGTAATCTACAGTATCTTTCAATTCATCAGTTTTTGAAGACTTATCAAGATTTGCACTAACCGCCACATCCACCCGGTAGTTGCTTCCAATAACCGTTTCTTCTTTCAAGCACCCATGATGCGCATACACTTTTATATTTTCAACCTTTATTATTCCCATTTTAATTATTTGTTTTGACAAAAGTAACATTTCTTCTAAAGATATATTCACAATCTTTTTAATTGATTAATTTTGCTTTGCAATAGCGTACAAAAAAGAAACCATGGCGATAGATAACACAAAACCGCTTAATTTTCTACAGCAAATAGTAGAAGATGATTTAAAAAACGGATTAAGTTCTGCTCATTTGCGTTTCCGCTTCCCACCAGAACCAAACGGCTATCTTCATATTGGACACACTAAAGCGATTGGCATTAGCTTTGGATTAGGGCAAAAGTATTCTGCACCGGTCAACTTAAGATTTGATGACACCAACCCCACAAAAGAGGAGCAAGCTTACGTAGATGCAATAAAAGAAGATATTACTTGGTTGGGCTATTCTTGGGACAAGGAGTGTTATTCGTCTGATTACTTTAAACAACTTTTTGATTGGGCTGTTTTAATGATTAACGACGGAAAAGCCTATGTTGATTCACAGTCTAGTGCAGAAATGGCTGAACAGAAAGGCACCCCAACACAGCCAGGCGTTGACGGACCTTACCGCGACAGAACATCAGAGGAAAACTTAGCTTTATTTTATAAAATGCGCAACGGTGATTTTGAAGAGGGGACCCATGTCCTTAGAGCCAAAATAGACATGAAACACCCAAACATGCTAATGCGCGACCCCATAATGTACCGCATATTACATGCAGCCCACCACAGAACAGGAACAGATTGGTGTATATATCCAATGTATGATTGGACCCACGGGGAAAGTGATTACATCGAGCAAATTTCACACTCGCTTTGTTCTTTGGAATTTAAACCGCATAGAGAGCTGTATAATTGGTTTAAAGAATCAGTATACACCTACAGCAAAGACCAATACACTTTGCTGCCAAAACAACGAGAGTTTGCACGATTAAACCTAAGTTATACAGTAATGAGCAAAAGGAAACTTCTTAAGCTTGTTCAAGACGGAGTTGTTTCGGGCTGGGATGACCCGAGAATGCCCACAATTTCTGGCCTACGACGAAGAGGGTATACACCAAATTCAATAAAAAAATTCATTGACACTATTGGGGTTGCTAAGAGGGATAATGTCATTGACGTTTCCCTTCTCGAGTTTTGTGTTCGTGAAGATTTAAACAAAATAGCTCCGAGAATTATGGCCGTATTAAATCCTGTAAAATTAACACTAACAAATTATCCAGAGCAGAAAACAGAATATTTAGACGCAGAAAATAATCCAGAGGATGATGGAACTGGAAATAGAAAAGTCCCTTTTTCTAATACACTTTACATAGAAAGAGAAGATTTTAAACAAGAGGCAAACAGCAAATATTTTCGTTTAACCTTAGGAAAGGAAGTGCGTTTAAAAAACGCTTATATCATAAAGGCAGAATCAGTTACTAAAAATAAGACTGGGGAAATAACAGAAATACACTGTATTTACGACCCAAAGAGCTTAAGTGGAAGCGGCACAGAAGAAAGCCTTAGAAAAGTAAAAGGCACACTGCACTGGGTGTCTTGTCAACACGCTGTAGAGGCCGAAATAAGGGCTTATGACCGCTTGTTTTCACATGAAGCCCCAGATAGTCAAGAAGAGGATTTCATGACGTTTCTTAATCCAACTTCACTCACCAAAACAACTGCTTTTATAGAGCCAAACATTTCTAATCCTAAAGCTGGGGATAAGTTCCAGTTTCAGCGTATGGGGTATTTTTGTGTAGATCAAGATTCTAATGAAAATAAGATTGTTTTTAATAAAACGGTTGGACTTAGAGACAATTGGGCGAAGCCAAAAACTAAATCAACCCCAAAAGCTGTTCAACCAATTAAACCAAAACAGAAACGAAAGGCAATTGACCTTATAAAACAGCTTGGAAAAAAATACACCAATTTACCGGAACAAAAACAAGCAAAAGTTAAAACGGAAATTCAAGTGCTTTCCGAAGGAATAGCTTACGACGAGTTAGCCCCTCTTTTTGGCACAGCAGTAAAAAAAACAGGGACTCGTATCGCAGTAATGATTGCGCTTAAAGTTCTATTAGATAATGGTCAGAAACGCAATTCCGCTATAAAAGAATTTATAGAAAAAGCCTCAACAGATAGTAATGATTTACTCGTTGCTGAGGCGGTCCTTAAATAAGACTAAAACAGCCTTTATTCTCCGTTTTTCTTTTTCATAGCTTCGCCAATTTGATTGCTAGCGGTAAAACTAGCAACCATATCGTTTAACATATTACTTCCCGCCTGCGGAGAGTTTGGTAATAAAATTAAATTACTATTTGTTTCGCCTCCTATTGATTGAAGCGTGTCATAGTGTTGTGTTACCACAATAAGCGCAGAAGCTTCTTGTGAATTGATTCCCACTTTATTCAGCACTTCAACAGACTCCTCTAATCCGCGCGCGATCTCACGGCGCTGGTCTGCGATACCCTGTCCTTGAAGGCGCTTGCTTTCCGCTTCCGCCTTTGCTTTTTCTACAATCAAAATCCGTGCAGCATCACCCTCAAACTGAGCAGCAATTTTTTCACGTTCTGATGCATTAATTCTGTTCATCGCTTCTTTCACTTGCTTGTCTGGATCGATGTCTGTCACAAGCGTTTTGATGATATCATACCCAAAAACCATCATCGCATCATTAAGCTCAGCCTTGACGGCGATTGCAATGTCATCTTTTTTAACAAAGACGTCGTCAAGTTTCATTTTTGGTACCTCGGCACGTACGACGTCAAAAACATAGGATGTAATCTGATCGTGTGGGTAATCTAATTTATAAAATGCCTCATATACTTTGTCGCGAATAACCTTATATTGAACAGAGATTTTTAGACGTACAAAAACATCATCCAATGTTTTTGTTTCTACAATAACATCCAGCTGTTGAATTTTTAGGCTTAATCGTCCGGAAATACGATCAATCAAAGGAATTTTTAGTTGAAGCCCAGAGTGGCGAATACTTTGGAACTTACCAAAGCGCTCTACAATCGCTGCGGTTTGTTGTTTCACAACAAAAAAGGCCGCAAAGAGAATAAGCGCGCCAAATAAAATAAAAATATACAGTAGTAAATTCATAACAAATAAGGTTTAAAGATGATTATTGATAAAGGTACTAAAATTGACTTGCAAAATAAAAATTAAATCAATCTAATACCTGATTCTATTAATCTACCTAATTCCGGTTTGTTTTGAACGATTTCAGCTAAGTGTTTTTTGATCTTGAGAATTAAGCTACGATCTTGCGCAAGTTCCAAAAGTTCAATTTGAAGTAACCAGTCGGTTTTGTGATTTTTAATTAGTATTTCAAAAACTTTTTCCAAATCGCTCGACGAGAAACGCTTAGTTGTTCTATAAGACCGAACACTTTGGTAGAGCTGTTCAAGGGCTATATTTTTTGGCTTTTTCTTGGTTTTAATTGTTTTGGTCTTTGACACCGCATATAGGTTTGGAAAAGAGCTGCTGTCTGCCGCACCCGCAAACGCAGAAACAATGTTATTTCCAATAGCCATGTCAAAGACCCCAAATTCAGGTTTAAAAAGAACCTCTTTACCATAGCGTACTGTACAATCCTTCAGCTGTATTAGCATGATTTTACCTTTTACATTTCTTATGCCTGTAATGTTTAACCCTTCGACCGTTATACCGCTCTCAAATTCGAAAGCTAAGCGCTGACCGTCGTATAAATTATACGCCTTTAGGTCTACTGGGGTCATGTTTTCAATCGGAAGGTTGACGCTTTTCAACATACCCAACGGAGAGCTGTATCCATCTTTGTGTGTTTTAATTCCATGACCAATAAGCTCTTTATCTCTGTACGCCAGAGCTGTAGGGCCATCAGTTTTAAAGTAGATAACCTCCCTATCATCGTTCAGGATCATTTGGGTAAATACTCCGGAAACCTGCAACCCTGTACTCAGTTCAACTGTACCTATAGCTTTTGAATCAATAAGCTTCTGTAGGCCTTTATACCCTCCTTTTCTTATACTTAGTGTATTAGCAAGTTCTTCAAGCACTTCCATTAAGTATGCAAAATTTGGCGTTACAAAAAGTTGAGGTTGGGGTTTTGTGATATCAAAACCCACCTGAGCTACATCAACTGAGTAAGGTATTTTTTCAACATCATCACGCATACACCATTCGCTTTCCCCGATTGAGGACAACAAGCCAGCGCCATATATTTTAGGATTATTCATTTCTCCTATTAAGCCGTATTCAACACTCCACCACTGCATATTTCTTATTTGCGCCATTTCCGAGTACTCTTCGTGTTGCTT
This sequence comes from Bacteroidota bacterium, assembly GCA_027593245.1. GTDB lineage: Bacteria > Bacteroidota > Bacteroidia > Flavobacteriales > Flavobacteriaceae > UBA3537. The sequence goes on from JAQCJC010000003.1 coordinate 9,466, forward strand.
TTGAAGGACGTTAACATCTAGTTCCGCGGCATCAATATCTTTTTGTTTTACTCCGGGCGCTTCTTTTAGAATAGAAAGTTTACGCACCGCTTCATACAGATCAATATCGTATTTAGAAAGAATAGCTTTTGCACCAATTTCACCAAGACGCCTTAAAAATTCTGCATAATCAGGATTTGCAATGATTGGCGCATGACCAGACGCCTCATGAATAATGTCGGGTGCTGGCGTATACTCAATATGTTCGAGCTGTCTAATATCTGAAGCAATAACAAGTATCTTATTAGCCTGAAACTCCATAAAGGCATTGGGCGGAATAAAACCATCGACAGCAACAGCCGCCCAACCAATATCTTTAAGGATGCGATTCATTCCGTAGATGTTTGGAATTGACTCGACGAGAACCCCCGTTTTTTTTAGTCCACCAATATAAGATTGGTGCGCAACATCTTTTAGGTAAGAGATGTTTTTTCTCATAACATATCGCCATACTGCTTGGTTAATTGGCGTATACTCCTCATAATTCTGTGGTGCGATAAATTGTTTTAAATGAGCTGGAAGCCGTTCAATAACTTCTTCGGAATAAGCAGCAATAGGTGTCATAATTATCTAATTTAAACACAAAAACAAGAGGTTTTAATGTGAAAGTTGAACTTGAGACTGCCACTAATTTAGTGAAATTTTAGAGATTTTCTTTTGTTTTTAAAAGCACGCTCTGATTAATATCAAGTGGCAAAGGATGATTGAAATAAATGATTTGGCCGTCCGCTTCCGCTTCAATCATATAGTGTGTTCCTTTAAAATAATTATGCTTTATATGTGCTTTAATTGACCCTTGTTCTGAAATTTCAATTTGATGTGCGTAATAAATAACATTGTTAAGGATGCAATAGTCAGAAAAAAAAGCAGCAACCAAATCATGTTGTGGGTCTATATAGAGTTTTTTAGGCGGGCCTTTAAGAATTATTTTTCCGTCATTCAAAACGGCCATATGGTCAGCAAAGGCCAACACGTCATTTTTGTCGTGAGTTGCAACAACACAAGTAATTTGTTTGGCTTTTAAGAACTGAAATAAACTCTTTCGTAATGATTGTTTTTTAAAGTTATCAATATGACTGAACGGTTCGTCCAATAAAAGAACTTCTGGCTGTTTAGCTATGGCTTTAGCTAAGGCCACGCGTTGTTTTTGACCACCACTGAGTAGCTTTACTTTAGTAGAGCTAAATTCTTCTAATTCAACGACTTCTAGCAATTCCTTGATGCGTTTTTCTTTTGGATAGAAATTTGAGAGATGGGTTCCTATGTTTTCACTTACTGTTATGAAAGGCATTAGGTCGAATTCTTGTGCAACATATTTCATGAATCCATGCCCCACAACGAGCTTGTCTTTTGGACCTAACACAGCTGAACCGTTCCACAAAATTTTGCCCTCATCTAGGTCGTACTCTCCGTAAATTAGTTTTAAAAGCGTACTTTTCCCTGATCCACTTTCGCCAACAATTGCGAGACAATCTCCTTGTTTAACATGAAGGGAAATTCCGGAAAGTATTTGACTTTTTTCGTAGCCAAAAGAAATATTTTTAATCGATAGCATTATGTGGCTGAGCTAAACACATGCTCTACCATATATTCAGCAATTTGAATGGCGTTGGTTGCTGCCCCCTTTCTCAAGTTATCAGCAACAATCCACATATTTAGTGTATTGGCTTGGCTCTCGTCTCGTCGAATTCTCCCCACAAAAACATCGTCCTTATTGTGCGCCAGTATGGGCATAGGGTAGGTATTGGTTTCAGGGTTGTCCTGTACAGTCACACCTGGCATTTCATCAAGAATGCTGCGCACATCATTAAGCTTGAAATCTTCTTCAAATTGAACATTTACAGCCTCAGAATGTCCACCTGCTGTAGGTATTCTAACAGCAGTTGCAGTTATGGCAAAAGAATCGTCACCCAATATCTTTTGCGGCTCATTTGCCAGTTTCATCTCTTCTTTTGTGTATCCATTCTCTAGGAAAACATCACAGTGTGGAAGCGCATTTTTAAAAATTTGATACGGGTAGGCCATTTCTTCACTTTTTCCATGGATTTCATTTTCCATTTGCCGCACGGCCTTCACACCAGTTCCCGAAACAGATTGATAAGTAGAGACAATAACGCGCTTCATTTTATAACGCTCATGCAGTGGCGCCAAAGCCATAACTAACTGAATCGTAGAGCAGTTTGGGTTTGCAATTATTTTATCTTCACCCGTAATGACATTTGCATTTATTTCCGGCACAACAAGCTTTTTGGTTGGATCCATACGCCAAGCCGAAGAGTTATCAATCACTACACAATCAACTTCAGCAAATTTTGGCGCCCATGCCAATGAAGTATCACCACCTGCCGAAAAAATAGCAATGTCTGGTTTAAGCTCAACGGCGGTTTCCAAACCAACGATCTTATGCTCATTGCCTTTAAATAAAACAGATTTTCCAACACTGCGCTCAGATGCTACAGGGATAAGTTCTGTAACAGGAAAGTTTCGCTCTTCCAATAACTTCATCATGATGGTTCCGACCATGCCCGTTGCGCCTACGACTGCTATTTTCATTTTGTAACACTTAAAAAATTAGGCCATAAAATTACTAAATAAGCACTGACTTTTCTTTAAATTTTACACATAAAAAAAGGCGGTCATGCATTCATTCTTTAAAAAACCAGCTATTTTTTTAATAAATCTCTAACTTCAGACAAAAGATCGTTGTCAGAGGGACCAGTGGAAATGTCCTCCTCTTTCCGTTTTAAAGCGTTTATTCCTTTGATGATTAGGAACATGACGAAAGCAACGATGATAAAATCAATGAGATAGGTAATAAAGTTCCCCCATAATATAGCGGACTCACCTTCAATAACACCATTATTGTTTACAACGCCCTCTTGAATAATGTACTTTAGGTCTTTAAGGTTTGCGTTAAAAATAAGACCAACTAACGGAGAAATAATTCCGCCTGTAAAGCTGGTGACAACATCTTTGAATGCTGCACCCATAACAAAGGCAACAGCGATATCCACCAGACTGCCTTTCATTGCAAATTCTTTGAACATAGGTTTTAGATTTTGGGTTAAATAATAGTTACTAACTTATCTAAATCTAGGCAGAAAACCAAATTATTCTGTTATGAAGACGCGTTTTACGCGTTGAGAAACTGCCGTTAGGAGTTCATACGGTATTGTATTTCCAGCTTTAGAAAAATCCTCAGCAGTATTTTCTTGATCAAACAAAACAACCTCATCCCCCTCTTCACACTCAATGTTTGTAACATCTACCATAATCATATCCATACATACATTTCCAACAATAGGAGCTTTTTGGCCGCTCAAGTATACCACCCCCACGCCGTTCCCATATTGTCTACTAATTCCATCGGCGTGCCCTACAGGCAAGGTAGCAATCCTAAGGTCTTGAGTTGCTTTAAATGCTCTGTTGTAGCCAACAGTTTCTTCTTTATTAACTGTATGTATTTGAGAAATTACAGTTTTGAGCGTAGTAACAGGAATAAATCTACTTTTGTCTTTTTGCATATTATCGTATCCGTACAGACCTATCCCGCAGCGCACCATATCAAACTGAGCCTCTGGAAAATTCACTACCCCCGAAGTATTACAAAGATGCTTGATAAAAGGATAACCGCATAGGTTCTGAAATTGCTTAGTAATGGATTTAAAGCGTGTAATTTGAGCCTGTGTAAAGGCGGTCTCTTTCAGGTCTTCACTTGCGGCTAGGTGAGAAAACACAGACCGCACCTTAATGGAATTATAAGCCTTTATGATGTCTGTTACTTTAATTAGCTCAGGCTCTTGAAATCCCAAACGATTTAATCCTGTATTAAACTTGATGTGCACAGGGACGTTCTTTTGGCGATTAGCCTCTGCAATCTCTGCGAACTCTGCCAGTGTTTTAAAGCTATACAAACTAGGCTCAAGATTATGGGCAAGGATCATATTAAAGTTGATTGGCTGAGGATGAAGCACTAGAATTGGTGTTTGTATCCCAGCCTTTCTTAGTGCAACTCCTTCACTTACGTAGGCAACGGCAAAATAATCTACCCCCAAAGCCACAAGTTGATGCGCTATTTGTACCGCGTCATTGCCATAGGCAAACGCCTTAACAACAGCGAGCAGCATGGTGTTATTGTTTATTTTTTCTCGGAGAAGGCTAAAGTTATTTTTTAGCGCAGCAAGGTTTATTTCTAATGTTGTTTCGCCCACCACAAGTATTAATTTTCGGTCTTATTATCCGCTATATTTTCAGGGTCTACAACTTTAATACCTTTTATCTTTTCCTCAGTCATAGCTTTGTAAAATGCGCCACGACTAAGCGGCTCATATTCGTTTACTTCACCTAAGAGCACAAGCTTATCGTCATTTAATTTGCGGAAGCTATACTGGGCCAAGTTTCCTGTTCTTGTGCAAACAGCGTGCACTTTAGTGACATATTCGGCTGTAGCCATAAGATTAGGCATAGGGCCGAATGGGTTGCCTTTAAAGTCCATATCTAACCCCGCAACAATTACACGAATCCCTTTATTGGCCAACACATTACAGACCCTTACTATTTCGTCATCAAAAAATTGAGCTTCGTCTATACCCACCACATCACAGCCATCAGCAAGAAGCGGGATATTGGAAGCAGCAGGCACTGGCGTTGATCGAATTTCGTTAGCGTCGTGAGAAATAACACGTTCGTCGTCGTAGCGGACATCTATTGCCGGCTTAAATATTTCAACTTTTTGTTTGGCAAATTGAGCACGTTTTAGGCGACGAATCAACTCTTCTGTTTTTCCAGAAAACATGGATCCACAGATGACTTCAATCCATCCAAATTGTTCTTTAGGGTTTACTGTATTTTCAAGAAACATTTTGTAATTTTAACGCAGACAAATTTTTTGAATGCTTGTAATAACCGCGACGTAAATTTACTAAAAATAAAAGCATAACTCTAAAACTTATTCAATCGTATTAATTTTATTTTATAATGAAAAAGAAACTCGAATCAGAACTTATAAGCATAGCCCACCGAATCTTGAAGCTAACCGGTAAGGAAGACCTAACAAAGATGCAGAAAGAAATAGCTTTGCTCTACCAAAAAATCGTTATTTTAAATTTTTTAGAATCTCAGTTCAACGGAGAAATCCCTGATAATGTTGCCACAAGCGCATCTTTTTTTGACGCTTTAGATGAGGCATTTAATAATAAAGTCACAGATTCTGTTGAGGTAGACGAACAAGTTTATGTTAATATTGACCATGAACAAGATGAAGCACTTATGGAGCCAGCAATAGAAAAAATAAAAGATATTGTAGCCCAAATGCCTGAAGAAACAGCGGCGGTAGATGATTTAGTTGATGAAATAAACGATCAGCCAACAACTACACCTGTAGAACAAGACTTGTCTGCTTTATCGCCAAGCTATAATCAACTTCCTATTTTTGCCGCTGTTGATGAACAAGAAGACCCTCAAAAGCAAAATGAGTCACCCACGTCATTAAACGAAAAGCTCAAGCCGACAGGTTTTCAAATTGGACTAAATGACCGCCTAGCCTTTGTTAATCACCTTTTTGAAAACAACAATGAAGATTACGACCGAGTTATGTCTCAACTAAGTACTATGGATTCATTTGAAGAGATTTCCGACTTTATCGAAAACATTATTAAACCAGATTACAACAACTGGACAGGGAAGGAAGAGTATGAAACACGTTTTATAGACACTATTGAGAACAGGTTCAAGAGTTGATAAAATACAATAACTCCGAAGTTCTGTTTTGAGATCTTTTGTTTTCTTGTCTCTTTGTTTTTTGTGGACGTAATTTTTGGTTTTCAACCCCCTGTTTACCGCCCTGTATAGTTCTCATAAACGCAATATAGTTACGGCCACTATACACGTATGTTTTTTCTGAACCTGGGTGATAAAGCCTGATAGTTTCGTCGTCAATTACAGATAATTCAAAATAATCGGTACCGTAAAAAGTATAATTCAGGGTTAACCTTTTTGTGTCGCCTCCATTAATGTCCTCTACTAAATATGCTCCTGTATAGTCCCATTGAATTTGGCCAGCGTTTGAGATGTTTTCATCAATAGAGCTTTTAAAAAGAGCCTGACCCTCTGCGTTGTAAAAAAAGAGATAGTTTTCGTCATCAAATGCTGTTTCAGCACCCCCAGCTGTAGTTAGGCTGTTTTCCCAGGCCCGATACTCTTGCAAGAAATAATCAATATTCTCAAAAAATATAGCATCATAGTCAAATGTACTGCGCTGAAAACCTCTTAAGAAGTAGGAAGTATCATTGATTGGACTATAAAGCTCTATGGAGGAGGCGCTTACTTGGTATACTTCAAAATGCTGATGCCCATCCAAAGCGTGGTTAACGTCCAAAACGACTCCATTAGTATCATACACTCCAATATATACCCCAAACCCATTACCACGCTCACCAAACCCCACTAGATTATTGTTAGCATATAAACTTCCATTTAAAAAAGAGAGCGTAAATGCCATTTCAACAAAAACGGTTTGCCCATCACCCAATGTACTTTCAAGATCCACATACCAAAGATCATAACTTCCAAGAAGTTGTTCTAGCGTAACACTATTATTCACATCAGCGGGGTGTATTTCATCATGCCCACAAGAGGTTAAAAATAAAAAAGATATAGCATATCCAAAAAGAGAATTTAGTGTTTTCATAAAGTATGAGTTTAACTTATATTTTTATTTTCAAAAGACATGCCAAAAGCACATCAGCTTCACCTTTAGTGCTTTATAAGCATTAATTTTTTAGTATTTTTGCTAGCAAAATCATAATAAATGACGACGGAGTTGAAATACGCAGTTTTTGGAAATGGGAGTTGGGCAACAGCGATTGTAAAAATGCTATGTGAGAAAACAGCATCAATTAGTTGGTACGTTCGTAAGCAACAAACAATTGATTACATTCAAAAAGAACAACATAACCCTTCTTATTTAAGCTCAGTATCTTTCAATACAGATCAATTAAGACTCAGTTCAGATATAAATGAGGTTGCCGCATCGGCCGACGTTCTTGTGTTTGCCATCCCCTCAGCTTTTGTGTATGCGCAATTAAAGAAACTTAATATAGACATTTCAACTAAAATTATTCTCTCTGCTGTGAAGGGTATTATTCCAGAGACAGGCTTGCTCGTTGGTGAGCATTTCCACCAACACAAAGCAGTCCCATTTGACCAAATTGCGGTCTTAGCGGGTCCATGCCATGCGGAGGAAGTTGCCCTCGAGCGTCTTTCGTATTTGACGGTAGCCTGTACTAACACAGCTACAGCTACAGCTATAGCCAGCCAGCTCTCTAGTCATTATATTCAAACAAAAATTCATGATGATGTCATTGGAGCTGAATATGCAGCTATGCTGAAAAACATTTACGCCATTGCTGCTGGGATGGCGCACGGCTTAGGTTATGGAGACAATTTTCAAAGCGTACTAATGAGTAATGCAATTCGTGAAATGAAACGCTTTATTAAAAAAGTGTACAAAATGAAGCGAAAAATAAATGAAACGGTTTATCTGGGCGATCTTTTGGTTACAGGGTATTCAACTTTTTCACGAAACAGGATGTTTGGCAACATGATTGGAAAAGGATATACAGTGAAATCAGCCCAAATGGAAATGAATATGATCGCTGAAGGCTATTATGCCACAAAAAGCGCATATTTAATAAATCAAGCGCATAAAAATTCGGCTAGAACACCGATTATTAAAATGGTTTATGATGTGCTTTATAAAGGAAAAACCCCTAAAGAAGCACTCACAGAGCTGGCTGAAAAACTCGATTAATAAGGATTGGCTTTAAAGGATGTTTAAAAGGAGCTTTTAAATTGTTCTAAGAAACGTACATCATTTTCACTTAACAAACGAATATCATTAATTTGGTGCAATAAAAGCGCAATTCGATCGATGCCCATGCCAAAAGCAAAACCCGAATATTCTTTTGGATCTATTCCGCAATTTTCCAACACATTTGGATCAACCATTCCACACCCCATTATTTCTAGCCAACCGGTACCTTTTGTCATTTTGTAGTCTGTTTCAGTCTCTAAACCCCAGTAGACATCAACTTCAGCACTTGGCTCTGTAAATGGAAAGTATGAGGGTCTTAATCGGATTTTAGACTTCCCGAACAGCTCTTTTGTAAAGTATTGTAGAGTTTGCTTTAGGTCGGCAAAACTTACATTTTTATCAATGTATAGTCCTTCGACTTGGTGGAAGAAGCAATGTGAACGAGCAGAAATAGCCTCGTTTCTATACACACGCCCAGGCGAAATCGTTCTAATTGGCGGGGCATTGTTTTCCATATAGCGCACTTGAACAGAGCTTGTGTGTGTGCGCAATAAAATATCTGGGTCAGTTTGTATAAAGAACGTGTCTTGCATATCTCTTGCCGGATGATGCTCCGGAAGATTGAGTGCAGTAAAGTTGTGCCAATCATCCTCTATTTCTGGCCCCTCACTAACATTAAATCCTATACGTGAGAAAATATCTATTATTTGATTCTTAACCAAAGAAATAGGGTGCCTTCCTCCGATATTAATCGGATCACCAGGCCGTGTTAAATCTCCAACAGCAGACGTTTTTGCTGTGTTTGTCTCTAGGGCAGCCTTTAATGTGCTTACCTTTTCAAGAGCCGTAGATTTTAATATATTTATAGCTTGACCATATGCTTTTTTTTGATCATTTGGGACTGATTTAAAATCAGCAAACAAACCATTCAAGAGCCCTTTTTTACCTAAATATTTGATACGAAAAGCCTCTAAATCAGCAAGAGAATTTGTTGTAAAGCTATCGGCTTCTTCGATTAATTTTTGAATGCGGTCAATCATGGTTTGAAAATAAAACCAAATTTAAGAAATCTTAGCCAATAAACTTCTGTTCAAGAAAATAGTTTACAATCGCCTCTTTCATTAAGATGCTTTGTTCTCCAGCTTTCAAATTAGGCAATTCTTCTTTTATTTGGTAATGAGGCCACCCTTCCTCGTCTACGTAATCTAGCGCATAATAACCGTACGGAGTCAGTAGGCGGCATATAGCAATATGCATGAGGTTTAGTTTTTCATCTTTTTTGAACCGCCTATGCAACTGCCCTAATTCTTGTACACCGATAAGATATATTATACCGTCAAGGTCTAGGGGCGCACCATCAGCGAAGCGCAAAGAGAGTTTCTTTATAAGGGTATCCCAGCGTTTTTTTAATTCTTCGTCTCTTGCCATAATTTATTTTGTAAATTTAGAGTCTAATTTTAATTAAAGAAATTTTAACCCACATTATTTTATGTCTGTAATTGACATTGTTCTAGGCGCCCTTATAGTATATGGCATTATTAAAGGGTTTTTTAAGGGTCTTTTTGTAGAGGTTGCCTCTCTTTTGGCTTTAATGTTGGGCGTGTATGGCGCTGTTCATTTTAGTAACTATGCTTCAGAATTTTTATCAAGCTATGTAGATAGGACCGAACACACAATGAGCGTAAGTTCCTTTGTTATTACTTTTGTAATAATCGTTTTTACGGTATCCTTGGCAGGCAAAGCCTTGACAAAGCTTGCTGATTTTGCTGCGCTTGGTGTTATAAACAAGTTTCTGGGCGCTCTTTTTGGGGGCCTCAAAGTGGCGCTAATTTTATCTATCGTTTTGCTTGTTTTTAAGCGCGTAAACCCAAGCTTAAATATGGTTTCTGACGAAGAGCTTAAAACCTCTATATTTTACGAGCCCGTGGGTGTTTTGGCTCCGTTAATCTTACCCCGTTTTATTGGAGACGACCAAGCCTTTGGCGTTCCTGATTTTAGCACTTCAGAGCAAGAATAGATCACTTAGAAAGCGACATTAAGTACGCTTTAAAAGATTTAAAAATACGCTCTTCAGGAATAAAACCTGGTATAATATTAACTCGCTCCATCATATACCTAGGTTGTTTCAAGAGGCCTACAAAAATTATATCTACCCCTTTAACCCTTAGGTCTTGAAGAGCGTCTTCCATAACATATAAACCCGTCTGGTCCATATATTGCATTCTGCTAAGCCGAATCACTACCGTTTCGGCGCCTTCAGGAATTTGTTTGTAAAGCTGCTCAAACTCCGAGGTCGAACCAAAGAAAAGAGGCCCTTTAATATGTTTAACAAACACCTTATCCTTTAAATTTTTTGGAAAATCAATTTCATCAGGCCAAGCCTCCTCTTTAAGCGGCCCAACCTCTGATCTTTCTGCGGTCAGGTCACCAATAAGCTTCATGAACATCAAACAAGAAATAAGAAGCCCAATTCCAACCGCGAAAATTAAATCCCAAAAAGTTGATAATAGTAAAACAATTATCATAATCAGAACCTCAGAGCTTAGTTTAACAGGCCCAAGGAAAATATCTTTTGGCAATATAGGTATAGCCTTAAGCCCCTTATAATCCATAACTCCTATACCAACAGTTATAAGAATTCCAGATAATACAGCCGCAGGAATTTTTGACGCAATTGGTCCTAATGCAAGAAGAATAAACAACAGCAAAACACCAGCAATCATTCCAGACAATCTAGTCTTTCCTCCAGCATTGATGTTGACTACAGTTCGGATGGTTGCACCCGCACCTGGAATTCCACCAAAAACTGCGGCGATACTATTACCGATGCCCTGACCAACAAGTTCTCTATTTGGTTTGTGTTTGGTTTTTGTCATGTTGTCGGCCACTATACTTGTTAGTAAAGAGTCTATAGCTCCCAAAAGCGCCAATGTGAGTGCCGAGAATATATAGGGGCTAATACTGCCAAGATTGAAATGAGAAAACATCTCTAATTTAGGCACAGGAAGTCCCTCAGGGATTTGTTCGATTGGCTTGTAGTCCAGCCCGAAGCCAATAGCAATTCCAGACATCGCTACAAGTGCAACTAGTGTGCTAGGGACTGCTTTTGATATCTTTCTAAAACCAAAGATGATTATAATTGTGCCAAGCGAAAGAATCAGCTCTAGCCAGTTTATGTTGCGAAGCGCCCTAGGCATTACTTTTACTGCACCAATTGTACCCGAAGCGTATTTTGCCGCAAGAGTTTTAGACTCTCGTAGGATATCTGCCTCTGTGATATTGCCAGCTCGCCTGATAGTTTCTTTGAAATCTTCCAAAACAAGCAAGCCTTCTCCCGCCTCTTCTTTCAATATGTTTTCTAGTATGATTTCTTCCGCTTGAGGCTTAAACTGGTTCACATACTCCATGTCTTCTTTAGGACTATAACCTAAAGATGGTAGAATTTGAGTTAAAAGAATGATCACTCCTATTGCTGTCATAAACCCAGAAACAACAGGATAGGGAATGTATTTAATATATTTTCCCACTCCAACAAGCCCTAGACCAACTTGAATTAAGCCTGCTAGGAAAAAAACCATCAGTATAGAAGGTAAGGCTTTGTTCACATCACCATCGCTTGCAACCACGATGCTGGCAATTACAACCATACTTACTGCGGTCATTGGCGCTGTAGGTCCAGAAATTTGGGTATTAGTTCCTCCAAAAAGGGCTGCAAAAAAACTGATAAATATTGCGCCATAGAGACCAGCGCTAGGTCCTAAGCCAGAGGAAACCCCAAATGCAAGCGCTAAAGGAAGTGCTACGACTCCGGCAGTAATACCACCAAAAGCATCGCCTTTGATATTTGAAAAAAAGCCTCTCATTTTTGTTTATTTTTTAGTAAAATATAAAATTATTTATTAAAAATCAAACAAAAACAGCAATTTTTTTAAAGATACGTTAATTATAACTCTTTAAAGGCTTCGTTTGGCAACCATCCGCTTTTGCCATCAATGAGCTTAATTTTTGTCCATTCTTTTTTGTACGATTCAAGAATTTGAATTTTCGCGCCCTCGTGAAGAATAAAAACTGTTTCACTTTTTAGATTAGGCTCGGATTTTGAGGCAACCTCTTGCGAGAAAACGACAGCAAAACGCTCGTTGTCTAGATTTAGTTTTTTATTGAGTAAAGCAAGCCCCAGAGTAAGATTCAAAACAGAGAAAACACTTAGAATAAAATATGCTCTTTTGCTTTTCGTGGTTTCAGAACGATAATATGCAATAAACAACAACACGAACACCCACATCGTTAGTATGCAAAAAATAGACCACCCAAAGACATTAAAAAATCCCGCCATTTTCTCATAGAGCTTAAGCACTTTCACCTCAGGTATATTATCAAATTTATCGATTGTCATTTGCTTAGCAAAGCTGTAGTTGTTAAGTGTCTCTTCATCATAGGGGCTTAATTTTAAAGCTTTTTCGTAATAATATATACTTGGCGCTATTTCATTTGCTTTATAGTAGCAGTTAGCCATGTTAAAGTACAAGGCACTAGAATGAAAACCATTGCTTATAATCTTGTTGTATATGGAAATGGCGGCCTGATACTCGCCTTTATTGTACAGTGTGTTTGCTTGATCAAACAATAGATTTTCTTGTGAAAAACCAAGAAGCCCAATCAGCCAAAAAAGAACAATTAGTTTTTTCATATTATTTTAGTTGTTTGTCTAATGTGTTAATTATCTCAACTGATTTTTTATAAGCGCGGGTCATGTCAGAAGCCTGTAATGGGGTGTATCTGGCTAGCTCGCAAGATTCGATAATATTTAAAAACGATTGGACATACAATTGATCCACCCCTCTTTTTTCTAAAAGAAGCGCAATTTTTTCCTTGGATAATTCACTTGTTTCAATTTTCAATCTAGATTTCAGATAATTATGTAATGCGCGCTCCAAGGCCACATAAAACGCCTCTTTTTCACCAATTGCTTTTTTCGCTGACCCAAAATATTTACGAGCAAGCTTATTCGTTCTTCTTGTTTTATTTCCAGCAACATCCATTGCTCTTTTTTCTTGCTTGCGCGTAAAAATGATCAGTAACGGAATTAAAAGCAATGGCCCTAAGAACAACCACCAAAACAGCTTTGTATTGTAGTAAGCCTTCTGAGCAACAGGCTCTAAATTTGCGTTAGATTTAAAGGAAAAAAACTGTTTTGAGAGTGCGGTGACGTTTGTTTTTTGCACTTCTTTTGTGTTTGAATCATCAGTTGGCGTTACTCCAGAACTTCCTATAACCGAAACCACTAACTCATTTGATTTAATTGTTTTATAAGCCTCAGACTTGAGGTCAAAATAAGAAAAGCTAACCTCGGGGATTGGGTACCGCCCCTGATCATTGGGTACAATCGTATAAGTATCTGTTATACTCCCTTTCATCCCTGAGAGGTTTGTAGAAACTTTTTCGGAATGTTCGGGCTCGTAAACTTCAAGCGCACTGGGAAGTTTCGGCTTAGGAAGCTCGAATAACTTGAGATTACCATTTCCAGACACCATAAGTTTTAAGTTGAACGCTTCTGTGACTTCTAACTTCTTTTTGCTCGAAGAAAGACTAAAGTCAAAACGGCCAACAGCCCCTGAAAAATCCTTTGGTCTTCCAGCGCTAGGCAAAGGTTTTACATTGATAGTTCTTTTTCCAGCTGTTACTGTCAAATTAGCCGTAGTAGTTATAGATCGCCCAAAAATATCTCGCCTCTTTGAGGGCACCTCAACACTTACGTCTAAGGTGAGCGGCTCAATATTTAATTTTCCTGTTTTTTGAGGGTAAAGCACTGTTTTTTTCAAAACAGCGTAGCGATAGTCTTCTCCTTTATATTTTCCCTCTCGTACGTTTTGACCCTTAACATCAATGTTCTGGCTCCAAAAATCATTATACCTAGGACTGTCTAGTTCAGACCAGTTTCTCACACCAGTATTTTCTGCTACATATAGTTTATAAACAACACTTACAGGCTCGTTGAGGTACGGGTTTGTTGTAGAAACCTCTGCAACCAAATGGATATTCTCTGAAGCAATATAGTTTGGGTCATTAGGGTCTTTTGGTATATCTACAGCTGTTGTGACTGTAATTTTCATTGGGGCGGTTTTGTAGGATTCTCCGTTTATTTCAATACTGGATTGCCCTATGGTAAACACCCCTCTTTTTGTTGGAGACAAAAAATAGCTATAACTCTTAGAAAACGAACGCTTACCGTTTATGGAATAGTTTTTTATGGATTGACTTGGTCCGCCAACCACTTTGAAGCCTTCAAAGCTAGGCGGTGTGAAATTGTCGCCATCTTCGTTCATGGTGAAGTCTATACGTAAACGCTCATTTACTCCTAATTGTGTTTTGCTTGCTTTTGCTTCGAAAACGACTTGAGCATAGCTAAAACTTGAAAGGAACATCAAAAAAATAAGCACTCTAAATTTCATAAACTACCAGTCTTTATCTGTTTTTACTTTTACTCCTTTTACTTTGGAGGCATTCATTTTTTCCTGAACTTTTTTTTCTTCATTATTCATAGCTTCAAGTAGATTTTTTACTTGTTGCGGCGACATTTTTCCTTGTCTGTTTTTGTTGTTTTGATTGGGGTTTTTTTGATCTCCTTCTTTATCTTTTGGCTTGTCCTTATTATCTTTTTGGTCGCCCCCTTTTTCTTTAGGATCTTTATTTTTGTCGTCTTTATCTTTGTTTGGTTCGTCTTTATCTTGTTGTTTGTCGCTGTCTTCTTTTTGGTCTTTATTTTGCTCGTCTTTGTCTTCCTTTTCTTTATCATCGTCGCCATCGTCCCCGCCACCACCTTGCTCTTCAGCACAATCTTTTGCTAGGGCTAAGTTATATCGGGTTTCATCGTCTGCCGGGTTATTTCTTAGCGCGCTTTTATAGGCCTCAACAGCTTCTTTACATTTTTTATTTTTCATGAGTGTATTTCCAATATTATGGAACGCTGCATGTTTTTCTTTTTTGTTGCCATGTTCTGTTGACTCAATAAGTTTTGAAAGTGCTTCGTCGTAAAACTCAGCCGCATAATAAGCACTACCAAGATTGTATGAGCTTTTTGCATTAGTAGCTTTCTTTGAAATCGCTCTGCGGTAATATTTTTCTGCTTCAGTGAAATTTTCGTTCAGAACAGCATTTCCGTCGTACACAAAAGCGTCTGATTCAGCTTGAATTTCATCTTTTTGTTGTGCCTGAGATTGATTCACAAAAACGGCACACATAAACAACATAAAGCAGCTTAAAAAAGAGTTTAAAATTGGTATGCTAAACAAGTGTTTATAAACGATTTTTCTCATAGATTTTCATTAAACAAATTCAGGCGCTTGAGCCAAGCAGTTTTTCTTTCTAAAAAAAGAATATCCAAAATTAAAAAGAAAAGACCTAACCCTAAAAACCATTGGAATTGATCTTCATACTCAGCAAACTCTTTGGCTTCAAACTCCTTTTTATCCATTTTATTCAAAATATCGCTAACTGTTTCTGTTACACTCTTGGTGTTTTTACCATCAACATATGTACCATTCGCTTTTTCAGCAATTTCAGCTAGTGTTTTTTTGTTTAATCTTGTAATTACAGTTTCTCCGCTTTGGTTTTTTTTATAACTCATCACAACTCCATTTTTCTTCAATGGAATTGGCCCTCCTTTTTCACTACCAACACCAATGGTGTATATTTTGATCCCTTCCTCTGCGGCAGCCCCAGCAACACTGATACTCGAGTCGTTGTGGTCTTCCCCATCTGAAATAATAACCAACACACGATTTGTTTGCTCTTCATCATTGTAATAGCTACGAGATAGCTGAATAGCTTCATTTATAGCTGTACCCTGCGAAGAAAGCATTTCTGTATTCATGTTTTGAAGAAACATTTTTGCGGCAGCGTAATCTGTTGTAATTGGCAATTGTGGAATAGCCTTTCCCGCGTAGGCAATTATGCCAACACGATCACTGACAAGGCTATTTATAATTTGCGTAGTGAGCTGCTTAGCTTTTTCAAGACGATTGGGCGCAATGTCCTCTGCCAACATACTTTTGGATACATCTATTGCAAAAACAACATCAACCCCTTGTCTTTTGACCGTTTGTAGTGATGTGCCCATTTTTGGGTTTACTAAGGCGATAATTAAACAAACAATGCTAAGCGACAGCACAATAAACTTCAGGACAGATTTAAACACTGATTGGTCTGGACTTAAACGAGCCAATAATTCCAAATCGGAAAACTCTCGCTTAGTCTTTTTCTTCCATATTTGTACCCACAGGAACACAATAAGCATACCTAGCACTATAAATAAAAGCCAAAACCATATGTCTTCTTCGAGTTGAAACATAGTTAAATAAAACTTTTTAATAAGGTGTGACGAAGCAAAAATTCAAAAACAAGTAATGCAAGTGCCCATAGGACCAGTGGCCGAAACCTCTCTTCGTAATTATAATACTTAAATTCTTCTATTTCTGTTTTTTCAAGCTGGTTAATTTCAGCATAAATTTCTTCAAGTTTTTTATTGTTTGTTGCCCTAAAGTACTTCCCGCCAGTTCCCTCAGCAATTTCTTTAAGTAATTTTTCATCAATTTCAACTTGAATTCTAGAGTATTGGATTTTGCCATTTCGAATGGCTACAGGAGACAATGCCATGCCGTTACTTCCTAGGCCGATGGTATAGGTCTTTACTCCATAATCTGAAGCCAACTCACTTGCCGTTAGCGGATCTATAAAACCAGAGTTATTGACTCCATCGGTTAAAAGAATAATAATTTTACTTTTAGCGTTACTGTCTTTTATGCGATTGACAGCTGTTGCAAGCCCCATTCCAATTGCCGTTCCACCCGTGATAATTGTGTTGTATTTTATATCTTTTAAGGAATTAAAAATAATATTTTTATCACTTGTGACTGGAGTTCTTGTATAACTTTCACCTGCATATTCTACAAGACCAATTCTATCATTTGGCCTTCGGGCTATAAACTTTCCCGCTACGTCTTTTAGCGCCTCAAGTCTGTTTGGTTTTAAATCCTTTGCAAGCATACTTGCCGACACATCAATAGCCATCACAATGTCAATCCCACGAGTTTTTTTTGTTTTAGTAGAGACGTCAACGCTCTGTGGCCTTGCCATTGCAACAATGATTAAGATTAGGGCAAGTGTACGGAAGCCGAACAAACAATGCTTTAAAACAGTCCAAAACAAACTTCCTTTTGCCAACGCCGAGCTATTTGAAATTTCTAGAACTGCAGTTTGTTTTTTATGTTTTACAACATACCACAGCAGCAGCGGAGGAAGCAGCAGCAGTAACCAAAGCAATTCTGTATGAGTAAATTCTATTCCTTGCAGCATTAGCTTTTGTTTGGTTTAATCAGTTCTACGGAGTTCAATATGCGCTCAACTATTTGCTTGCTGTAGGGGTCGTCAGTTTTCCACACTATAATAAGTTGTTGTAAAACAGCTGCAGTCGAAAACCCTAAGATTACAAAAGACCCTTCTGTCAATCTGCCTGATTTGAAAGCAAGGGCCGCTGTACCATAGGTTTTCACCCCTTCTTGGCCGTTAGGGCTAACAAACTTTTCATTTCGAGGAATGATGTTTACAGCCCCTTTTTTCTCCAGCAAACTAAGCTCGTAATCTGCTATTTTAATCAGATCTAATGGCTCATTGCTTGAGTTTTTTGCGTTATCGCTTGAATTTTTCTTTGAGCTTTTCACAATAATTTCCAAAGGGACGTTAGAATTATCGTATGTAAATACTTTTGTGCTTAGAGAATCCGTAGTCTCATTTAGTTTTTCTTTTTTTTGTCGTTCTAAAACTTTTGGAGTCTCAACAATAATTCCTGGCGCACCATATTCACTGGTGACCCAATCTTCTGTTTCTAAAAGAAGCTTACTAGGGTTCCGCAGTACGGTGTCTTTTACCGAATTAAACCCATAAACTATGCTAAACCCAACAAAAGCCGCAATGAGTACACCCACAAAAGAAAGGCCGACAACAATTATTTTTTTTCGTTGTTGTTTTTGTTTCAGTTCTTTTTGATAGGCCAAATCATTTAAAAGGTCTTCTTCGCTTGGCTCAGGGAGTGCTGCTCTTACATGGTCAATTTCTTTATCGATTACGTGTTTATCCATACGTGCAATTTCAAAATCAGGTTTTAATTTTGCGAATTTCACTAAGTCTGCACGCTGCAAGGTTGCCTGGATGTTGTTTATAGTTTCTTTATTTATTGAAACACGATTTGCGTCTCTAAGTGCACTAAGCCTTTGAATAAGTTCCTCTGTTGTACTTTCTAGCGACTGGTCATAGACTTTGTCGTTGAGGTATTTACGTAAAATAAACGTTAGTTCAGAATAGAATTCTTTGACCTTTTGATCTTCGAAATACGATTGCTCGTCAAGCTTGTTAAGAGCTAATTTTGCCCGTCTGTATGGTGGTAGGGCTGCAATTTTCTCCTCCTCAGAAAGCGCTTTTTTTCTGTAAAACAACCAATATATAACACCACCTGCACAAACTAAGAATAAAATAAAAACCCAATAATAATGCTCAAAAAACGAACGTTGATTCACCACATGAATTACAGGCTTTATGTCATAAAGTTTTTGTTTGGTTGTATCAACAGCTACGGGCTGAACAATTATGCGTAAGGAGTCTGAGAATATTGTTTTGTTCCCAACTAATATTTTTTGGCGCGGAATGGTATAAGCGCCAGAATCAAACTGGGTGAGACCGTATTTTTTTATGATTTTTGACTTAAAATTGCCGCGCAGCGTGTCTGTTGCATAGCTTTCAATCATTTCCATAGGCTTAAAAGTTTGCCCTTCAGGAAACACAACTGCTGTTGTGCTGTCAATTTCTGCTTCAATACTGTATAATAACTCCTCACCAATCTTTATTGATGTGGTATCTACAGTTGTTTTGAGTTGTGCACTACTAACAAAAGCAAGCAAAACCATTCCTAAAAAGCACTGCTTTTTTGACCATGATCTTAAATACTGCCTTTTGAATTTCATCCCTTTTGTTTATCCTCTTTGTTTGAAATAACCTAATAATTTTTTCACATAACTTTCGTCAAGTCTGCATTCGAAGTGTCCTGCCCCAGCTTTTTTAAAACTATCCTTAAAATAGTTGACTTGGTTTAAGTATTGTTTTGCATAAATCCTCCTTATTTTTCGAGAGCTTGTATTCACCAGTGTTGATGTCCCGGTTTCTTGATCTAGCATTTGCACGACTCCTAGGTTAGGAATCTCGGCTTCGTTCTTGTCAAATACACGAATTCCGGTTATATCGTGCTTTCCGGACGCAATCTTCAAATTGTGATCATATGCAGAATCTATAAAATCTGAAAGCAGAAAAACAATAGCCTTTTTTTTCATCACATTAGACAAAAACTTTAAAGCTTCTGCAGTGTCGGTTTGCTTATTTTTTGGCTTAAATTCAAGAAGCTCTCTAATTATGCGCAAGACGTGAGACCGTCCTTTTTTTGGTGGAATATAAAGCTCGACATCGGCAGAATAAAGAATGAGTCCAATTTTGTCGTTGTTTTGGCTTGCAGAAAATGCGAGGGTAGCTGCAATCTCGGTAATAAACTCACTTTTAAATTGACGAAACGTCCCAAATTGTCCCGACCCAGAAACATCAACCATGAGCATCATGGTTAGTTCCCGCTCTTCTTCAAAAACCTTGATATAAGGCTCGTTATAACGCGCGGTAACATTCCAATCAATATTACGCACATCATCTCCAAATTGATATTGTCTTACTTCCGAAAAAGTCATTCCACGTCCTTTGAAGGTCGAATGGTACTCTCCACCAAAAACATGATCAGACAATCGCCTTGTTTTGATTTCAATTTTACGGACTTTTTTTAGGAGCTCTTTTGTATCCATTTGTACTAACACGTGAATTTTTTAATCTAGAAAAGATAATTAACAGCCGCCCACTAAGGCACCTCTATTACATTTACAATTTTGTGTACAATATCTTCGGAGGTTATGTTTTCAGCCTCTGCTTCGTAGGTGATTCCAATTCGATGGCGAAGAACATCCAAGACAACTGCACGGACATCCTCTGGGATGACATAGCCGCGGCGTTTGATGAAGGCGTAGCATTTTGCTGCAGTCGCTAGGTTAATACTTCCCCTTGGCGATGCCCCAAATGATATGAGCGGTTTTAGCTCTGCTAAATTGTAGCGTTCAGGGTAGCGCGTTGCAAAAATGATATCAAGAATATATTTTTCAATTTTTTCATCCATATAAACCTCGCGTGCTGCTTTTTGTGCATCTAGGATTTGCTTGACACTTACTACGGGTTTGATTTTTTCGAATATCCCTTTCAAGTTCGCACGCACAATTAGTTGTTCGTCCTCAAGCCTTGGGTAATCGATTACAGTTTTTAGCATAAAACGGTCCACTTGCGCTTCAGGGAGCGGATATGTTCCTTCTTGTTCGACCGGGTTCTGAGTTGCCATGACTAAGAAAGGTTTTTTTAAAATGAAAGTTTCATCGCCAATTGTCACTTGCTTTTCTTGCATAGCCTCTAGAAGTGCTGACTGTACTTTTGCCGGTGCGCGGTTGATCTCATCCGCAAGGACAAAATTAGCAAATATTGGCCCTTTTTTTATATTAAACTCATTTGCTTTTATGTTGTAAATGAGCGTACCGACAACATCAGCAGGAAGGAGGTCTGGGGTAAACTGTATTCTGCTAAAACTACCAGAAACCGCTTGTGACAAGGTGTTTATTGCAAGTGTTTTCGCTAAACCAGGCACACCTTCTAATAAAATATGACCTTGACCTAAAAGGCCTATCAGAAGGCGCTCTATCATGTGCTTTTGACCAACAATGACCTTATTTATTTCTAAAGTAAGCAAATCAATAAACGCACTTTGCTTTTCAATTTTTTCGTTTATTGATTTGATATCTACTGTTTGACTGTTTTCTTCCATTCTTCGGGATCTATTATATTGTTTTCTTCTTTTGCAAGGTGTTAAATTATTTTTCTTAGTTCTGTTAAGAATTGGTTAAAAATAAAGATTTTTTTGTGAGCTGAATAGGCTTTTATTTTTTAATTTTAATAGCATTAAGCAAAGGACTTGACACAAAAAAAGCACTTATAGAAAAGATAAAATTTCATTCTAATGATTAATAAACGCTTACTTATCAAAAATTTACTAGCTCACAATGATGAGAACAGTTTTTACGATAAAAAGCGCCAGATAAACATTGGGGAAAAAGAAGGAAAAGCAAAATTCTTGAAACATATTTGCGCACTATCCAACTCCAACCCTAACAACAATTCTTATATTATTATTGGAATAGAAGACCCAACAAATGAGATTATTGGAGTAGAGTTTTTTGACGATAGCAAAATCCAGAACCTAATCAACGCTTACCTTGAATACCCGCCAATCATACAGTATGAAAATGTTTCTTTCCCACATCTTTCGGATGATAAAGTTGTTGGCTTAGTTACCATCAGACCAAAAAACACGCGCAAAATCACAGCCTTGCGAAAGAATATTTGGAAATACTACGGCGGCTCTATTTTTTTTAGAGATGGGAGTATGAGCATGCCGAAAGTTTTCGATATTGAGCTTAGAGATGTAAACTCCAAAATTGTAGCATCCATAGAGCAACACGCCCAAAATAACATTCAATATACGCTAGATGGGGTGTTTGACTTTTTGAATAACAGAAAGGATTATCACCCCACATACCGGGTTTTCAAGGAGTATTTCGTGATGTGTTGGTCTGGTCAAAAGAAAAATGTAAGAAACCAAACTTTTTATTCAAGAGTTGATATAGCGCTCATTAACGAACAGGTTCGGCTATTTTACTCTACTTTAGATGAGGTTGAAATTAATTATGACGCTGATTGCTTTAAAATTATAGAGTATGTAAATCTAGGGCTCAATGGCCAAGATAAATATCTAAAATTAGAGCAGACATGTATTGAGTTTTCAGATAACGCACAGTACAGCATTGAAACTAAGTTGTTGTTTCAGCCGCCTATTTATGACAAGAAAATATTACATCATGTTTTTAATACAAACAATGCTATAATTGAAAAATTAAAGACCCATCAAATCTTAACTGAAAGGGAGCAGCAAGATTTAAAAAATATCCCTATCACTTATTTGATTTGTCACTTTAATGGCTTTACACAAGCATTGAAGTTGTTGGAGTCTGCCAAACCACTTTTGACAAAGTATAGTCACGATTTACATAAATTGTACAAAGAAAGCCTGCGCTTACTTCGAAAAGTGAAGTACAACTAAAAATGCAACTTTTTTCCGGCTAATGTTTGTTTTGCTTACCGGCCTGCATCAAGTTTGTCTTGCCATTGACGCAGCTCTTGCCACTTTCCCTCATAAGCCATGCGGGCTTGCTTAGGCCATGTCTTTGGGTTGTGGATTCTGTAAGCCTCTCCTGCTTTATCCAAAATGTACTGACATTTTTCGACACTACAGTTGGCAAGTGACTTCCAGGTTTTAATATTATAATTATGAAAAAGATGTTGAATTTTTGGACCAATACCCTCAATTACCTTGAGGGCGTTTTCTTTTACCGTTCTATTATAAGCCTGTTTTGCTAGTGCTGCATTAAATTGCGGCATTTTAGCCCCTGTTAAATGCTCTT
Organism: Bacteroidota bacterium; assembly: GCA_027593245.1. Classification (GTDB taxonomy): domain Bacteria; phylum Bacteroidota; class Bacteroidia; order Flavobacteriales; family Flavobacteriaceae; genus UBA3537. The sequence goes on from JAQCJC010000003.1 coordinate 31,960, forward strand.
GAGCTGTATTTTTAAAGTCGCTTTGTTCGATAGTTAAGCTGTTGTGTTGTTCTGCCCCGCATAGAGTACTGTAGTCCCTCTTTTTGCAGTTGAGGCACCCTAATAGGAACCCAAAAAACGCAGACAACAAGCAGCCCACACCAAGGTGTATTAATAGACAATTACTCATGAGTATTTAATTAATTATTACTTCTGTTCTTCTATTTAGCGCTCTTCCTTCATCTGTTTTATTCACTGCGATAGGCTTTAATGGGCCATGAGAAGTTGTCTTTATTTTTTCAGGATTAACGTTATATTTCATTAGGGTTCTTTTTGTAAATTCAGCCCTACTTTTTCCTAGAAGCCGGGGGTCTCTTTTGTGTTCAATGCTGTCGGTGTGGCCAACTATGACGCACTGCACGTTTTTTGACTTATTAAGGAATTTTGCGAGGCTTTTTAATTTCTTTTTTTGGTTTGTGTTTAAGACTGCATTTGGCATTTTAGCCTTAAAGTTAATCAGTACTGGTTCTGCAATGATTTTTGATTTGACTTCTTCTAACTTTAGCAATAGCTCATTTGAAGTTTCAACTTTTAGCGCATAATACCCCGTCAAAACATCTTTTTCGTCTTGTCTTTTTTCAATTTTATTGTTACTTATGATAATTTGGTCTTTTGGAAGCCCTTGGTTCACCAGAAATTTTTTAATTTCATTTGCGCGCGCAATACTAAGATTATCAAAATTAGATAAATTATCTTCGCTTTTTCTGTAAAGCCCGGTGATGCTTAGTCTTTGGGATTTTCGCTCCTTCAAGTGCAAAATCATTTCATTTACACACGACAACAAATTATCTGAAATAGGTTGCATAAGCGCATAACCAGATGTCATAAAACGAAAGTTGTCATTGCTTTGAATGAGGGTATATCCGTCATCAAAAATAAAAGGCATAGAATTGTTGTCTTGTTTTTGCCCTTTAGCTATAACAGCGGGCTTGGTTGTCTCATCTGTATGTGCACACAATGAAATGTGTAGAAAGGATCCAATAATTAGAGAGGCTAAGACCCCAAACAAATAGGCTATTTTTTTAGACATAAGGCATTATTTTAAAATATAATGAGGGTAAAACTTACCCGACGCTCATTTAGACATTAAAAACAAAGAAAAAGTCACATATTTATGTGACTTTTTTTTGTTTTTAGTAAGAGGAGGTGAAAAGCTTACAAATCAAATTTAATACCTTGCGCTAGCGGTAAATCGCTAGTGTAGTTAATAGTATTGGTTTGTCTCCTCATGTATATTTTCCACGCATCGCTTCCAGACTCTCTACCTCCACCAGTGTCTTTTTCACCGCCAAAGGCACCTCCAATTTCAGCCCCCGAGGTTCCTATGTTTACATTTGCTATTCCGCAATCACTTCCTGATTGAGACAGGAAAAACTCCGCCTCACGCAGATTATTTGTCATGATAGCCGATGATAATCCTTGGGCTACATTGTTTTGTAATTCAACAGCATTTTGAACCCCCCCAGAATACTTTAAAAGATACAGAACTGGAGCAAAGGTCTCGTGCTGTACAATTTTAAAACTGTTATTTGCTTCAGCTATAGCAGGCTTAACATAACATCCGCTTTCGTATCCTGCACCACTCAAAACCCCGCCCTCGACAATAATCTTCCCGCCTTCAGCGACAACATCCTTTAGTGCTTTTTGGTAATTTTCAACTGCACCTTTGTCAATTAATGGCCCTACATGATTGTTTTGGTCCAAAGGATTACCAATACGCAATTGTTTATAAGCTTGTAAAATGGCCATCTTTACAGTATCGTAAACATCCTCATGAACAATCAAACGGCGCGTAGATGTACAGCGTTGGCCAGCAGTGCCAACTGCCCCAAAGACTGCCCCAATCACAGTCATTTTTATATCAGCATCAGGGGTTACTATGATAGCGTTATTACCCCCGAGTTCTAAGAGTGATTTCCCAAGGCGCTCTCCAACTGTTTTTGCAACAATTCTTCCCATTCTAGTTGATCCAGTAGCGGAAACTAATGGGACTCGCTTATCCTTTGTTAGGAACTCACCAACGGAATAATCTCCATTAATTAAGCACGAAATACCTTCAGGTAAGTTGTTTTCAGCAAACACGGCTGCAGCAATTTTTTGACAAGCAACTCCGCAAAGAGGCGTTTTTTCTGAGGGCTTCCACACACAAACGTCGCCACAAATCCATGCAAGTGCGGTATTCCAAGCCCATACAGCAACAGGGAAGTTAAAGGCCGAGATAATCCCTACAATTCCCAGTGGATGGTACTGCTCATACATCCGGTGTCCTGGGCGCTCAGAATGCATAGTTAATCCATGTAATTGCCGTGATAAACCCACTGCAAAGTCACAGATGTCTATCATTTCTTGAACCTCGCCTAGGCCTTCTTGAAGGCTTTTACCCATTTCGTAGGAAACTAACTCGCCTAATGGTTTTTTTAAAACCCTTAACCGCTCGCCAAATTGCCGAACAATCTCTCCGCGTTGTGGCGCAGGCAATGTACGCCAAGATTTAAAAGCAGTGCTTGCGCTGCTCATGATCATTTCATATTGTTCTGGGCTCGTTATAGATACAGTGCCGATCTGGCTGCCGTCCACCGGCGAAACAGATGAGATAGATTTTGTAGAAGCAAACCATTTATTTCCAGTTGAAGAACCTGAATTATGCTCTTCAATTCCTAATGATTTGAGCGTTTCTTTAATAGTTATTGTTTCTGACATGTTTTTTTGTTTTTTACTATTGTAATTTACTCAGAGTAGACTCACCTACCACCGCCTAAAAGGATTTTGGCTCAATTGGCTATTGTAATATTTCTTTTTCCCAGTGACCTCTTTACCCAACCACTCTGGACATTTAAAGTCCTCATTTTCATTAGCAAGCTCAACCTCTGCTACAATTAATCCATGGTTGTCATCTAAAAACTCATCTACTTCAAAAAGATGATTCTCATATTGAACATAGTGTCTTATTTTGTTGATGACGCCATCGAGACACATAGTAATTAAATGCTGTGCTTCTTTTACCTGGATGCTTTTTTCCCACTCAAAGCGAGAAGCGCCACTTTTTGATGCCTCTCCTTTTACTGTTATAAACGCTTGTTCACCGCTAATTCGAATTCGCACTGTGCGCTTAGGGTCTTTGGACAAATAACCTTGGGTCATTTTTAAGGCCCTAATGGCTTCATGTTTAAAGTTGTCATTTTCGACTAAAAATTTACGCTCGATTTCTATCACAAATAAAATTATGTATGGATTAGAAGCATTAAATTTACACTATGTTTAGCGATTTACCAATTCGAAAGATTATTCATGTGGACATGGACGCTTTTTATGCTTCTGTAGAGCAAATGGATAATCCAGCTTTGAAAGGGCAGCCCATAGCTGTCGGTGGGAGAAAAGCGCGCGGGGTAGTTAGCGCTGCAAGCTATGAAGCGCGAACATTTGGTGTTCGCAGCGCAATGTCCGGTACTTTGGCGGCAAAGCTTTGTCCTAAATTGGTGTTTGTCTCTCCTCGGTTCGATCGTTATAAAGAAATATCAAATAAAATTCGCGCTATATTTTTTGAATACTCAGACCTTGTGGAACCCCTTTCTCTTGATGAAGCCTATATTGACGTCACAGAAAACAAAAAAGGTATACAAAGCGCTACGCGAATAGCATATAAAATAAGAGAACAAATTAAAACACAGGTTGGACTTAGTGCATCTGCAGGGATTTCGATTAATAAATTTATTGCTAAAGTTGCAAGTGATTACAACAAGCCCAACGGCCAAAAAACAGTACCTCCGGAAGAAGTTTTAACTTTTTTAGAGGCCCTTGATATTAGAAAATTCCATGGCATTGGAAAGGTCACTGCTCATAAAATGTATGAGTTAGGCATCTTTACAGGGCTGGATTTGAAGAATAAATCCCAACCGTTTTTAACGGAGCACTTTGGTAAATCCGGCGCATATTATTTCAATGTTGTTAGGGGTATTCACTTGAGCTCTGTAAAGCCAAACCGAGTCCGAAAGTCTTTAGCGGCCGAGCGCACTTTTTCAAATAACCTATCGAGCGCACTTTTTATTCTTGAAAAGTTAAACCATATTGCTCAGGAAGTCTCAGGGCGTTTACAGCGGCTAAACATTGCAGGAAAGACCATTACTTTGAAAATCAAATACAGCGATTTTAAGCTTCAAACAAGAAGCAAAACACTGACTTACTTTATAAGCACGACAGATGTTATATTTGAACACGCTAAGGAGTTGCTTTTTCAAGAAGGACTTCAAAACTCTGTTCGACTTGTGGGAATTTCCATCTCAAACCTAAACAGCAACATAAAAAAGCATGTTGCGTCAGAAGACGTCACGGTGCAGCTGAAGTTTGAATTTTAAGCTTTGATCTCAGTAACACGCATTGTATTTACCATACCCTTCTCTTGAATAGGCATTGCCGCTAGGCTTATTACCATGTCTCCCTCTTCCAAATAACCTTTTTCCAAGGCAATTTTATTAACATCTACAACAGTTTGGTCTGTGGACACAAATTTGTCGTAATAAAACGCACGGACACCCCAGAGTAAATTAAGCTGTGAGATGATTCTCTTATTAGATGAAAATGCTAGAATATGCGCTTTTGGCCGCCATGCCGATATTTGGAAGGCGGTATAGCCACTGTTTGTTAAGGTGGTTATGCCTCGTGCGTTAATTTCATTGGCCATATTGGCAGCATGGAAACATATAGACTTTGTAATGTAGCGCTTTGTTTTAATGTGAGGGTGCTTTTGGGGCACATGAATAAGCTCTGAGTTTTCGACCGACTTGATAATGTCTGACACTTTTTGAATCACTTGAACAGGGTATTGCCCGACAGATGTTTCACCAGATAACATCACAGCATCAGCACCATCCATCACTGAATTTGCTACATCATTGACTTCTGCTCTAGTGGGTGTTAAGCTTGTGATCATAGACTCCATCATTTGAGTGGCTATGATTACGGGAATACGCGCGCTTTTTGCCTTGAGCACCAATTGTTTTTGAATCAAAGGCACCTCATGGGCTGGGATTTCAACGCCGAGATCCCCTCGAGCAACCATCAAGCCATCGCAATAAGCGACAATTTTATCAATGTTTTTGACGGCCTCTGGCTTTTCTATTTTTGCGATAATGGGGATTTTATAACTGCTGTGTTTAGAAACAATGGCCTCAAGCTCCATTAAATCTTCAGCGTTGCGCACAAACGACAGTGCAATCCAATCTACCTCTTGTTCAATAGCAAAAAGAGCATCTTCTTTATCTTTTTCTGTCAGCGCTGGCTGTGAAATATTAGTGTTAGGAAGATTAACGCCTTTTTTGGACTTCAAGGGGCCGCCCTGAATTACCTTAGCTTTAACTTCATCTTTTTGATTTGTTGAGACAACTTCAAAGATTAGCTTCCCGTCATCTAGCAAGATGTGCTCGCCTGGCTTAGTGTCTAAAGGAAAACGGTCGTACGTCATGTAGACACGATCCTTTGTTCCCTCGAAGCGGGTGCCTGTTGCGAAAATAATTTCTTCTCCTGGCGCTACAACAACATCGTCTTTCATTACGCCAACCCTCAGCTTGGGACCTTGAAGATCTGCTAAAACAGAGGCGTTGTATCCGTGCTCTTCGTTAATTTCACGAATATATTGAACACGCTTTTTTACATCGTCGTAGTCTGCATGTGAGAAGTTTATTCTAAAGACATTTACGCCAGTAGCGACCATTTTTAAGAGCATTTCTTTTGAATCTATGGCCGGCCCTAAAGTGGCAACAATCTTGGTCTTTTTTCTTTTGTATGACATTAATTCAGTATTAAGTAATCTTTTGATTTTAGTTCCTCGACATCTAGTGCGTAAGCCATACTAATTGCCGAAATTTTTTGCAATTCTAATGCGGTTTCGTCTGCTTCTTTGTTTCCTCCACTAATTTTTAAAAAATAATTTACCGAAGAATGTTCGTCGAGCAGATGGTAAGTAGTCCAGTTTTTTTCTGAACGGTCTGCAAACAAGCCTTGATTGATTGAATTATTTTCTAAAAGACAGCTGTTTTTAATTAAATTCCAAGTCGTTTTTAAATTAGCATTTTCCCATTCAAACAAGGAAAATGAAGCTTTGTTGTCGTTAAAGTCAATATCTTCTTTTGTGCGTTTTAAATTTGTGTTTAAAGCGCAGTTTATATGAAAGGCAAGGCGGTAATCTTCTAGGTCGCAGTGGATGGCAAAAAGCGAATAATCAGCATCTACAAAATCGTCCAAAACAAGTTTATGTACTGCCATAATTTAATTCAAAAACATTGGTGTAAATATAAAGATAAAAGCGCAAACAGAAGATACTTCCATATTGCCATAGTTTTAAATTATTACGAAAACGATGTAGTGAGTTCCCCAACTACAATTGTATTTTATCCTGAAGCGCAAAATACCCCCTTTGACTTACCTTTTCTTCCGCTTTTTTTCGCGAAGTAGCACGTGCCTTGGCTATCACTTTACCATCAATTTTCAAAAGTACTGAAAAGTGTTTTATTTCGTCAACACCCTCGTCTTGACATCGGTCGTAATAAATTTTCTTTTTTTCTTTTTGACACCATTCAACCATAAGGCTTTTGTAACTAATGACTTTGCCCTCGAGCTGATCAAGGTCTACATGAGGGTCGATGACGCTGTCAAAAATAAATCGTTCACTTGCGCTGTAACCGCGATCTAAAAACACTGCTCCAACAAGCGCTTCAAACAAGTTGCCGTGAATATTGTCCCCAAATTTATTATGGTCTAATTTGGAGTCTAATAAGGAGATTAAGTTTAAGCTTTTCCCGATTTTATTTAAATGCGAACGGCTTACAATTTTTGAACGCATTTTTGTTAAATAACCTTCATTGGCGTCCAAAATAGAAATATATAGATAGTGAGCAATAACCGCTCCTAATATAGCATCGCCTACGAACTCTAATCGCTCGTAATTAAAAGGGTTCCCTTCCTCGTCTTTTTTATTGGTAGAACGGTGGGTAAAAGCTCTATCGTAGTAATGTGTTTTTTTTGGCTTGAACCCTAAAATAGGTTCAAGGGCAGTACTGAGTTTGTTGTTTGTTTTATGGCCTAACTTTAATATATTTTGAATATAGTTCAAAATTTAATCATCTAGAGTTTTGAAAACAACACAAGCATTATGCCCACCAAAACCAAAAGTGTTACTCATGGCAACATTTACTGTTCTTTTTTGAGCCTTATTCAGTGTAAGATTGAGATCCGGATCAATGTTCTCGTCGGGAGTTGTGTGGTTGATTGTAGGCGGAACAATTCCGTTTTGCATAGACAGTATTGAAGCAATAGCCTCTATAGCTCCAGCTGCGCCCAGTAGGTGCCCTGTCATTGATTTAGTGGAGTTTATGTTTATGTTTTTTGCGTGGCTACCGAACACTCTTGAAATTGCCTTTAACTCAGCAACATCCCCTAACGGTGTGGATGTTCCGTGGGTGTTAATGGCGTCTACATCTTCGGGCTTTAGGCCGGCGTTAGCCAAACAGTTTTTTATTACTGCGGTTACTCCAGTTCCGTCAGGATGAGGAGCGGTCATATGGTAAGCATCTGAAGACAAGCCGCCTCCAACAAGTTCAGCGTAGATTTTAGCACCTCTTGCCTTAGCATGCTCGTATTCTTCCAAAATCAACGCACCAGCACCCTCACCTAAAACAAAGCCATCTCGAGTTGCATCAAATGGTCTAGATGCGGTTTCCGGACTTTCATTTCTTGTCGACAGAGCATGCATTGCGTTGAATCCGCCCATGCCAGACTCGTTGATTGTAGCTTCACTTCCACCAGTGACAATAACATCGCAATGACCAAGGCGAATATAGTTTAAAGCATCAATGATTGCATTTGCTGAAGACGCACAGGCCGAAACAGTTGTGTAGTTTGGCCCCATAAACCCATGTTTAATGGAAATGTTGCCTGGTGCAATATCAGCAATCATTTTAGGGATAAAGAACGGGTTGAAACGCGGCATGCCGTTGCCGGTTGCGAAATTGGCAATTTCTTTCTGAAAAGTATCAATTCCACCAATACCAGCACCCCAAATCACACCAACGCGAAACCTATCTATGGTTTCCAAATTAAGCTTGGAGTCTATAATGGCCTCATCAGAAGCCACCATAGCATATTGCGCAAACTTATCTGTTTTTCTGGCTTCTTTGCGGTCAAAAAAGTCAGATACGTTGTAATTTTTTAATTCACAAGCAAATTTAGTCTTGAAGTGCTCCGTATCAAAATAAGTTACAGGGCCACAACCACTTTTTCCTGCTACTAGAGCACTCCAATAGTCGTCTTTGTTATTTCCTATGGGCGTTAGCGCACCAAGCCCAGTGACCACAACTCGCTTTAAGTTCATAAAAAAAAATTACAATAGTTTTTATTTTGCTGATTCTATATATGAAACAGCTTGACCTACAGTGGCAATGTTTTCTGCTTGATCATCTGGAATTTGAATATCAAATTCTTTTTCGAATTCCATTATAAGTTCTACGGTGTCTAGTGAATCTGCTCCTAGATCGTTTGTGAAGCTCGCTTCAGTTACTACTTCGTTTTCATCAACGCCCAATTTATCAACGATAATTGCTTTCACTCTTGATGCAATGTCTGACATAATAATTAGTTTTAAGTTTTAGTTAGTGTGCAAAAATAAAAAACTTTATTTTAAAAAGAATAAATCCTAAAAAAATGTGCGCATTCTTTTCAATAAACAGAGAATGATCAAGGGAATTGGGTGGCTATTAAAAATATTATCCCTTTTTTTGTAGTGCAATTAGTGTTAAAAACTAAAATATAATGAAAAAAATAGCTGTTTTTGCATCTGGCTCCGGCTCCAATGCCGAAAATCTCATCAAGTTTTTTCAAAATGATACCACTGCAGAGGTTGTTTTGGTGCTGTCAAATAATTCGGACGCCAAAGTTTTAGAACGCGCAAAATCTTTAGCTGTAGACACATTGCTTTTCAACAGAGAACAACTTTTAGACCCTCATGTTGTTATTAAGGCGTTGCATTTATACAAAGTTGATTTTATTGTACTTGCGGGGTTTTTGTGGAAATTACCAAAGCACATAATTAAGGAGTTCGAAAATAAAATTGTAAATATACACCCTGCTTTGTTACCTGATTTTGGAGGAAAAGGGATGTACGGAATGCATGTGCATAAAGCGGTTATTGCAGCAAAGGTTAAGGAGTCAGGAATCACAATACATCAAGTGAATGCACAATATGATGAAGGAGCAATCGTTTTTCAAGCAAAGTGCACTGTTGACCCTAAAGACTCTGCAGAAGATGTTGCACGCAAGATTCACAAGCTAGAAATGGCACATTTTCCCAAGATTATCAAAAATATTTTATTGTCAGATGCCTAAAACCAAACAAAAATATTACACCGTTTGGAAGGGTCATAAAACAGGCGTTTTCGAGACGTGGTCTGAATGCCAGTTGCAAATAAAAAACTTTCAAGGCGCTCAATACAAGTCTTTTGCAACAAAGGCGATCGCTGTTAAAGCATTTGAAGGGCTTTATGAAGATTATATAGTAAAAAACAAAGCTAAAAAGGTGATTCCAAATAGAAGAAATAAAATAGAGGGGCCTAACTTAAATTCTATTTCTGTTGATGCCGCCTCGAGCGGAAACCCTGGTGTTATGGAGTATAGGGGGGTTGACACCCAAACCAAAGCTATACTTTTTCATAAAGGACCTTTCCAAAAAGCCACAAACAATATTGGGGAGTTTTTAGCTTTAGTTCACGGACTCGCATTACTTAAAAACCAAGAAAGCCAAGTCATGCTATATACAGACTCTGTAACCGCAATGAGTTGGGTTAGTAAAAAAAAGTGTAACACAAAATTGAAACGCAGCAAAGAAAACCAAGCCGTTTTTGTATTAATAGATCGTGCAGAACAGTGGCTACAAAACAACACTTTTACAACTAAAGTTGTAAAATGGGAAACAAAATCTTGGGGTGAAATTCCTGCAGATTTTGGAAGAAAGTGAGATTAACTTTTTGCTTCAAATTTAACGCCAATAACCTATAATTTTTTGTAGATTTGTCCTTTAATTTTTCTACAAGTTTATGAACAAACTCCTAATTGTCGGTACTGTTGCATTTGATGCTATTGAAACACCTTTTGGGAAGACCGATAAAATTCTTGGGGGGTCAGCACCTTACATAGGGCTATCAGCTTCGCAGTTTGACACAGCGAGTGCGATAGTTTCGGTTGTTGGCGGAGATTTTCCGGAGACTCATTTAGAGCTTTTTCGCCAACACAACATAGATGTTTCTGGCATAGAAATCATCTCATCAGGAAAAACTTTTTTTTGGAGTGGGCGCTACCATAACGACATGAACACAAGAGACACATTGTCTACTGAACTTAATGTGTTGTCTGACTTTCAACCTGTAGTGCCTTCTAAATTTAAGGATGCCAATGTTGTTGTTTTAGGAAATTTGCACCCCCTTGTTCAATCTAGTGTTTTGAATCAAGTTACCAATAAAGAGGCTTTGGTCATATTGGATACGATGAACTTTTGGATGGACAATACTTTAGAGGATTTGATAAAAGTCATTAAAAGAGTCGATGTAATTACGATTAATGACGAGGAGGCGAGGCAATTATCAGGGCAAAGTTCTTTGGTAGCAGCAGCACGAAAGATTCATACAATGGGACCTAAATACGTAGTGATAAAAAAGGGAGAACACGGCGCATTATTATTTAGTGGTGACAATGTGTTTTTTGCGCCTGCACTTCCACTTGAGGAGGTTTTTGACCCTACCGGAGCTGGCGACACTTTTGCTGGCGGGTTTGCAGGATTTTTGTCCAAAACAAACAACTTTACTTTCGAAAATATGAAAAAAGCTGTTGTGTATGGCTCCGCATTAGCGTCTTTTACTGTAGAAAAATTTGGAACAGAGCGAATTAGTAATCTATCATCTAAAGAGGTCTTTGAGCGGCTTCAGATGTTTAAAAACTTAACCCAATTTGACATTGAATTAACTTAATAAATTGTATTAATTTTGAGCACAAATGGGATTATTATAAATACATTAACCAACCACAACCTTCACACATGAGTGATGCAATCAAACACGAATGTGGCATAGCCCATGTTCGCCTTTTAAAGCCCTTAGATTTTTACAAAGAAAAGTATGGCACTGCTTTTTATGGGATAAACAAGATGTACCTGATCATGGAAAAGCAGCACAATAGAGGACAGGACGGTGCTGGTTTTGCAAGTATAAAATTGGACATGAGCCCTGGAGAGCGCTACATAAGCCGTGTGCGCTCTGTTACCCAACAACCCATTCAAGATGTGTTTGAGCAAATCAACGAACGTATTAATACCGTCTTGGTGAATAACCCTGAATGCACTAATGACACCGCATTACAAAAGAGAATGGTGCCCTACCTTGGGGAGGTCATGCTTGGCCATGTTCGCTATGGAACATTTGGGAAAAACAGTGTTGAAAGTGTACATCCGTTCCTGAGACAAAATAACTGGATGCACCGCAACCTAATCTTAGCAGGAAATTTTAACATGACTAATGTTCGTCACTTGTTTAAGAATTTAGTAGAAATTGGCCAGCACCCAAAAGAGTACACAGATACGATTACAATCATGGAGCGTATTGGACATTTCTTGGATGATGCGGTTTCAAAAGTGTATAAAAAATTAAAAAAGGAAGGCTATACTAAAATGGAATGTTCTCCTTTAATTGCTGAACGCCTAAATCTCAAGAAGATTTTAAAAAAATCTGCAAAAAATTGGGACGGAGGGTATGCAATGGCGGGTATGCTTGGCCACGGCGATTCATTTGTTTTACGCGATCCGGCTGGGATCCGCCCAGCGTATTACTACATGGATGATGAGGTAGTTGTTGTGGCTTCAGAACGACCGGTAATTCAAACCGTTTTTAATGTGGATTACCACTCTGTTCAAGAGCTACCTCCTGGACATGCTATTATCACCAAAAAATCTGGGGAAACCAAAATAAATAAAATTTTAGAACCCACAGAACGTAAGGCCTGTTCTTTTGAGCGGATTTATTTTTCGAGAGGTAGCGACGTTGAAATATATAAAGAACGAAAATTATTAGGAAAACTTATTGTTCCAGAAGTTTTGAAACATATCAATAATGATATTAAAAATACAGTTTTTTCATTCATACCTAATACTGCCGAAACCTCCTTTTTTGGTATGGTTGAATCCGTTGAGGCATTTTTAAATAAAACAAAAACAGATGAAATTTTGGAGGGAAGACGCTCTTTGTCAGCAGAAAAAGTAACTCAAATTTTATCGCAACATACAAGAATAGAAAAAATCGCAATTAAGGATGTAAAACTTAGAACCTTTATAACTGAAGACAGCAGTAGGGACGATTTGGTAGCACACGTATATGACATTACATATGGCGTTGTAAAAAAAGAAGACAATTTAGTTATTATTGACGACAGCATCGTGCGCGGGACAACACTAAAGAAAAGTATATTAAAAATGTTGGACCGCCTATCCCCTAAAAAAATTGTAGTGGTGTCTTCAGCACCACAAATCCGCTACCCCGATTGCTACGGCATTGATATGGCAAATTTAGAAGGTTTGGTTGCGTTTAGAGCGGCACTAGCACTACTAAAAGACCACAAGCAAGATCAGCTCATTGATGATGTTTACGCCAAATGCAAGGCGCAAGAACATTTGAGTGACAGCGAGATAAAGAACTTTGTTAAAGAGATTTATTCACCATTTTCTGCAGATCAGATATCAAGCAAAATAGCTGATTTACTCAGCAGGGATGAGATAAATGCTGAGGTTGTAATCATTTTTCAAACCATTGAAAATTTACACAAGGCTTGCCCGGATAATTTAGGAGACTGGTATTTTACAGGAAATTACCCAACTGACGGAGGAAATCGCGTAGTTAATCAAGCGTTTATAAATTTTTACGAAGGAAAAAATGAGCGCGCCTACTAAAAAAGTGCATTTCGTCTAAAAAAAGTGCATTTCGTCTAAAAAACAAAAAGGCTAATTAATTAAAGTATATATTTGATTCACCATAACATAAGTAGGTTAAGTTCATGGTAGATTTGGGGCAAAAAAGGTGAACATCTGTTCACCTTTTTTATTTATACACGATATTTTGTGTGCTTATTTCGCTGCCGCAAAACGTTTTGCTACTTCATTCCAGTTGATTACATTAAAAAATGCATTGATATAGTCTGGACGTCTGTTTTGATAATTTAAGTAATAAGCATGTTCCCATACGTCAATACCTAAAATTGGAGCGCCGCCACATGATACACCCGGCATGAGCGGGTTGTCTTGATTAGGCGTAGCACACACTTCCACTTTACCGCCTTTGTGGACGCAAAGCCAAGCCCATCCAGAGCCAAACTGTGTTGCAGCGGCATTTGAGAACGCAAACTTAAAGTCTTCAAAAGAACCATAAGCTTCTAGGATTGCATCTTTTAATTCTCCTGAAAGTTCGCCTTTATCAATTGGGCTCATTACCTCCCAAAATAAGCTGTGGTTATAAAATCCACCACCATTATTCCTAACCGCTTTGTTACTCATGTCCAAAGAGCTTAATATTGATTCAATACTCTCGTTTTCTAATACTGTTCCTGAAATAGCAGCGTTTAATTTTGTGGTGTATCCGTTGTGATGCTTAGAGTGGTGGATTTCCATTGTTCTTGCATCAATATTTGGTTCTAATGCATCGTAAGCATAGTTTAATTTTGGTAATTCAAAAGCCATGTTATTATTTTTAAGGTTAAATACTTTAAATCAAATTTACGATTTTCCATTCAAATTAAATTAAGGATGTGATTTAGATTGTTTATTTTGGTATAAATTTTATTTAGTGAGCGGCTCATCATTCAAGATATACAATGCTTCTGCTGGAAGCGGCAAAACCTATACTTTAGTCAAGGATTACTTAAAAATAGTACTGACTTCAGAAGCTTATTTACCTCACCGTCATGTACTTGCAATTACATTCACGAACAAAGCTGTGGACGAAATGAAAAGGCGTATTGTCGCAGCCCTACTTCGCTTTTCGTCGTCAAACATCCTAACCACAAAAGACGATTTATTTGCTGACCTTACTCATGAACTGAGTTTAAGTCCAGAAAAAATCCATGGTAAAGCAAGAAAATTAATCCGGAAAATATTACACAATTATGGCGGATTTGATGTATCCACAATTGACAAATTTAATCAACGGCTTATACGAACATTTGCCTATGATCTCCGAATTCCTGTAAATTTTGAGGTAGAGTTAGATACAGACAGCTTGTTGCAAAAAGCCGTTGATCAGATGATTTCAAAAACAGGAAAAGACAAGGCGCTTACTAAAGTTCTTGTGGCCTATGCTCTTTCTAAATCAGAGGATGATAAAAGCTGGGACATTGCCTTGGACTTGTATAAATCAGCAAAATTACTCACTCAAGAAACGGCTCTTCCATATTTGGAGCGCTTATCCAATCAAAAATTAGCTGCATTTGAAGGCCTGAAAGCCACTCTCGAAAGAGAATATAAGGCATTAGAGCATCAAATAACAGAGGCCGCGACTCAAGTTTTAGACCTTATTGTTGGGCAAGGACTGACTTTTGGTGATTTTTATAAGGGCTCCTTACCTAAGCATTTTGCAGCCCTTACAGCCAAAAAATATAATATTAAATTTGATCTGGTTTGGCAAAAGAATATCGAGACAACTCCTTTGTATACAAAGAACACCCCAGAAAGCATTTCACAAAAAATAGATGCTTTACGATCGGATTTAGTAGTCGCCTTTTTGAGTACAAAGCAAGCTGTTTATCGCTTACGTTATCTTCTAAATATCCGCAAAAATATCACACCAGTTTCTGTTTTAACTCTTATTCAAAATGAAATCAATGCGATCAAGGAGGCGCAAAATATTATATTAATTTCAGAATTTAATACCATTATTGGGAAAGAAATCAAGACCCAACCCGCACCTTTTATATATGAAAGAATTGGTGAGAAATTTAATCATTATTTTATTGATGAATTTCAGGACACCTCAGAACTGCAGTGGACAAACCTCGCCCCTTTAATTACAAACGCTTTAGCAGCAGGGAAGGGCAGTGTGCTACTGGTGGGTGATGCAAAACAATCGATTTATCGTTGGCGAGGGGGTAAGCCAGAGCAGTTTATGAGTCTTATTAACAATCAACATACACTTCCGCTTGATGCACGTGTTGCTAATTTGCCGACAAATTACAGAAGCTGTAGAGAAGTAGTCAAATTTAATAATGACTTCTTCAACTTCTGCTCAAAAGCAGTTTTCTCTGAGGCTACACATCAGAACCTTTATTTATCCGCAACTCAAGAACAGAACAAAACTAAGCCGGGATATGTTCAGCTTTCTTTTTTAGATTTTGACCAAGGCTCTGACAAAGAAGCGCTCTACGCAGAAGAAGTGTATAAGAACATTAGTATATATAAAGCTTCTAATCCTGACGCCAAATATAAAGACATTTGTGTATTGGTGCGCAAACGCAAGGAAGGGGTTGCTGTTGCAACCTACTTGAGCTCCAAAGGCATTGATATTATTTCTAACGAAACACTTCTTATAGCCGAATCAAAGGAAGTCAAGTTTATCATCAATATTTTCTCATTCCTCAAAGACAATACGGACACTACAGCGAAATTAAATATTTTGAATTATTTGATTAGCCGAAACAATGTCACGGACGGGCATCAGTTTCGATTGAATTATTTGCACTTAGATTTCTTGTCGTATTTTGCGTCATTTTCACAATTCAATATCAATTTCGACCCCCAGACAGCGATTCAGCTGTCTGTGTATGAGTTGGCGGAATACATTATATCTACATTTCATTTGGTTCAAAACATGAATTCACACATTCAATTTTTCTTGGACATTGTTTTTGACTTTACTCAAAAAAAGTCGTCGAGTATTGCCCCGTTTTTGACTTATTTTGAACACAATAAAGAAAAGCTTAGTATTGTTTCTCCCGAGGGGATGGATGCAGTACAGATTATGACTGTGCACAAAGCCAAGGGGCTAGAGTTTCCTATTGTTATTTTCCCTTTTGCAGAACTAAGTATTTATAAAGAAATTGAACCTAAAGAATGGATGCCAACACAAGAGCTAGATGATAATTTTCCATATTTTTTGATCAATTACAACAAAGATCTTGAGCATTATGGTACTGAGGGTAAAGCCAGATATAAGGCGCACCAGGCCAAGTTGGAATTAGATAATATTAATTTGCTTTATGTTGCTTTTACCCGTGCTGCTGAGCAGCTTTACATTATAGGAAATCGATCATCAGCAAACAAATCAAAAGCAGATTTAAAGACATATTCAGACATTCTTATTGGATTTCTAAAATCTACAGGAAGGTGGAGTACTGGAGTTTCTAGATATACCTTTGGTTCAATGCAGCCAATTGCTGCTCTCGATGCCCCACAATATCCAATGCAGCTGCAAAGAAAATTTGTTTCAACACTAAAAACCCAACTCAATGTTTCTATGGCCTTAAAAGCTGATTATTTTTGGGACAGTGCTCAAAAAGAAGCTATTGAAAAAGGAAACTTAATCCACCTGTTATTAGCTAGAGTTTATTTGTCATCAGATATTGAAATGACAATTAACACTTCTTTAGAGGAAGGGTTAATTTCACCAGAGCAAAGCCAACCGCTTTTTAAAATTCTAGAATCTATCGTTTTCCACCCACAACTTAAGTTGTATTTTAGCCCTGGTATTGAGGTGTATAACGAACGCGAGATTATGACTGGTTCAGGCCAAATTATTATACCAGATCGGCTCATTGTAAACGCGAATGGCAAGGCTGTAATAATTGACTATAAGACCGGGCAATATTTGGAAAAACACCAACAGCAGCTACAAACTTATGCTTCTGTTGTCCAGCAATTGGGGTATATTGTGGAGAAAAAAATATTGGTGTACATTCACCCAGAACTTACAATCAAAATGGTTATATAAATAATTTCCCATGTATACGTCTATTAAAAAACATTTAGAACAAGAACTGCAAGCCATAAAGGCACAAGGGTTATACAAAGAAGAGCGTATTATCGTATCCTCTCAAGGCCCAGAAATCACGCTAGATACAGGACAAAAGGTGTTGAATTTTTGCGCCAATAATTATTTGGGCCTCGCCAATCATCCTGAAGTTATTCAAGCTGCAAAGGACAGCATGGATACCCATGGATTTGGAATGGCTTCCGTTCGATTTATTTGTGGGACTCAGGATATACACAAACAACTAGAGCAAAAAATTGCACATTTTTATCAAACAGAAGATACCATATTGTATGCTGCAGCTTTTGATGCTAATGGCGGAGTTTTTGAACCACTTTTAAGCGCAGAGGATGCGATCATTTCAGACAGTTTAAACCACGCCTCTATTATAGATGGTGTGCGCTTGTGTAAAGCCATGCGTTTTCGTTATAAGAATAACAACATGGCGGATTTAGAAACTCAATTACAAGCTGCTGACTCTAGTGGCGCGCGCTTTAAAATTATTGTAACAGATGGCGTCTTTTCTATGGACGGTTTACTTGCCCCTCTTGATGCTATTTGTGATCTGGCAGATAAGTATGATGCCTTGGTTATGATTGATGAGTGTCATGCAGCGGGATTTATAGGCAAAACAGGGGTTGGCACATTGGAGGACAAGAATGTTTTGGGGCGAATAGACATTATAACAGGCACCTTAGGCAAGGCGCTTGGAGGAGGCATGGGAGGTTATACTACCGGCAAAAAAGAGATTATATCTATGTTGCGCCAACGGTCTAGACCTTATTTGTTTTCAAATTCATTAGCGCCGGCCTTGGTAGGTGCCTCCATTAAAGTTTTTGATTTATTATCAAATGATACTAGTTTACGAGATCGCCTTGAACACAATACAAATTATTTTAAAGAAGGCATAAGAAATCTTGGATTTGACATTATTGATGGTGATTCTGCAATAGTACCCGTGATGCTCTATGATGCAAAGTTGGCTCAAAAAATGGCAAGCTTACTTCTTAAACAAGGGATTTACGTCATAGGGTTTTTTTTCCCTGTCGTACCAAGAGAAAAAGCTAGAATCCGTGTACAACTCTCCGCAGCTCATGAAAAATCACACCTTGACAAGGCAATTGCCGCGTTTAAAAGTGTTGGAAAAACCTTGAATATTATTAGTTAATCTACTGGTTTTTAGTTGTTTATGTGAAAAAAGTGTATTTTTCACACATTATATTTGTTTAGTGAACTTTACGTATTACTTTTGCAATGAATTTAACTTCTATCAAAATAAAAAAATAATTATGAAAAATTTAAAAAGGTTAGCACTTTCTATCATGCTTGTCATGTTTGTTGCTAACGTAAATGCTCAAGACGATAAAAACCCTTGGCAAATCACCGTTGGTGTTAACGCTGTGGATGTATATCCTGTTGGAGAGGGCTCACCACAAGGAGAGCTCTTTGACGAGTTCTACAATGTTGAAGGGCACTGGAATTTTGTTCCTTCTCTATCTTCAATTTCTGTTTCTAAATACCTTACGGACAACTTTTCTTTTGGTGTTTCTGGGTCTTTTAACATCATTGAAAAATGGGGATCTGATAATGCAACAAATGAAAATATTTCTGTCGATGAATTGAAGTACTATGCGCTTGACGCAACAGTAAAGTATTCACTAAGAGATTTAGCTAATTTTGGAAACTTCGAGCCTTTCCTTGGCTTAGGTGGAGGTTACACATGGATTGAAGAAGGACCTTACAACACAAATGACAACGGTAGTACTGCAAGTGAACTTATCGGTGCAGGAACAGTAAATGGGACCGTAGGTGTTTCATACTGGTTCTCTGACAACATTGGCTTGACTTACCAGTCAACATATAAGCACTCTTTTCAAGACTACTTAACAAAGCATTTCCAACATAATGTTGGTCTTTCAATTAACTTTGGAGGTACAGATACAGATGGCGATGGCGTTTATGACAAAAAAGACGCTTGTCCTGAAGTTCCTGGTCTAGCTGAGTTTAATGGATGTCCAGATTCAGATGGTGACGGCATTCAAGATTCTGAGGATGTTTGTCCACAAGTAGCAGGTTTAGCCGAATTTAATGGTTGTGCCGACATTGACGGAGACGGTGTTTCTGATGACAAAGACAGCTGCCCTAGTGAAGCAGGATTAGCAGCTCTAAACGGCTGTCCTGATTCAGATAACGATGGTGTTGCTAACGCAGATGACAAGTGTCCTAACGAAGCTGGTGACGCTGCAAATGGTGGTTGCCCATGGCCAGATACGGACGGAGATTCAGTTTTAGACAAGGATGATGAATGCCCGAATGATCCAGGAACAGTAGCAAACAACGGCTGCCCAGAAGCGCCAAATGAAGAGATACAAGCTCAATTGACAAGCTATGCAAGAACAATAAACTTTTCAACTGGAAAATCTGATATTGAAGATGCTGCTACTGAAACGCTAGAAGCAATCGTGGCAATTCTTAAAGAATACCCAAAAGCAAATTTTGTAGTTGAAGGACATACAGACAGCACTGCTTCTGAACAATTCAACCAAAAGCTTTCTGAAGAAAGAGCAGCAACAGTCGTTGGCTTTTTAATATCTAATGGAGTTGATGCTTCAAGATTGTCGTCTGTTGGCTTTGGTGAAAATTCACCAATTGCTTCTAATGATACTTCTGAGGGAAGAGCTACAAACAGAAGAGTTGAGGTAAAACTTGCGAATTAATCGTTTAAACCTCAAAAATATATTTAAAAACGCTTCGCTTTTGCGAAGCGTTTTTTATTTTTAGGGTATGGCAAGTTTCATTGCAGAGGTATTAAAAGAGCTAAAAAACAAAAAAGCAGATTTATCTGCTTTAACCTTTATTTTGCCCAATAAACGCGCAGGGGTTTTTTTAAAACAAGAACTTTCAACACATACAACAGAAGCAAGTTTTTTACCAGAGATTTGTTCTATTGAATCCTTTGTGGAAGAGCTCTCACAGCTGAAGAAGATAAGTGCTGTCGAATTGCTCTTTGAATTTTATGGTGTTTATATTTCAGGAACCCCAAAGGACAAACAAGAGTCTTTTAATCAGTTTTCAAAATGGGCTCCTATGGTCATACAAGATTTCAATGAGATTGACCGGTATTTAATTCCCCCATCAAAAATATTTGATTACCTCAGTGCCATTCAACATATAAATCACTGGTCTTTGCAGCCCAACCCTACTGCAATGGTTAAAGGCTATCTGTATTTTTGGCAAGAGCTAAAACACTATTATACACGACTTATGGACCAACTCTTAAATAAAGGAGTTGGTTATCAGGGGCTGATGTATAGAACTGCTGTTGATAATATTGAAGAGTATATTCAAAACAGCAAGCGCAGCCAACACATTTTCTTAGGATTTAATGCTTTAAATTCTTCGGAAGCCATCCTAGTCCAAGAACTATTGCAGCAAAATAAAGCACAGATCTTTTGGGATATTGATCAAGGTTTTTTGGAGGCAAATTTTCATGATGCAGGCCACTTTATGAGGCATTATAAAAAGACATGGCCTTTTTACAAAACGCACAATTTCAACTGGACAACCAAGCACTACCAAGAAGAGAAAAACATTAATATAACAGGGACTCCAAAAAACATTAGTCAGGTCAAGTATGTCGGAGAACTATTAGACAATTTATACGAACAAAATAAACTTGAAAACACGGCGCTAGTGTTAGGCGATGAATCATTATTACTTCCTGTATTGCACTCGATCCCTAAAAAGGTCAAAAGTGTAAATATCACGATGGGGTTGCCACTACGTCAAATCCCGCTGGCCTCTTTCTTTGAACAGTGGTTTCTGGTTCAGACGACATCTGAACAGCCTGTATTTTACTACAAAGATGTTTATGAAATATTAACACATCCTTTTATTTCGTTATTGTTTAAAAACTATACGAACTCTCTTAAGAGCGTTTTCAATGCTATAAAGGACCAAAATCGTACCACCATATCTTTGCGCGATTTGATTATACTCGCCCCAGATTTAAAACACCCATTTGAGCTTCTTTTAGCGCCTTGGAATAATCAACCAAAAACCGCTTTACAACAAATTAAAACATTGATTTTTGAATTGAAATTAGCATATGATGCTGAAAAAAGCAACAATGTATTGCCGTTGGAGTATTTACTGCGCTTTTTCGAATTATTCAATCAAATAGAGCATTTAAGTCAATCCTATAATTACATCAGCTCCATTAAAATCATACACACTTTATACCGAGAGTTATTGGCAAAGGAAACCTTAGATTTCAAGGGAGAGCCACTTAAGGGCCTTCAAATTATGGGGATGCTGGAATCGCGTGTATTAGATTTTGAAACTGTCATTGTTGTTTCAGTGAATGAGGGGATTCTTCCGGCTGGGAAAACACAGAATTCATTTATTCCATTTGACGTCAAACTTGAAAACGGCCTGCCAACCTATAAAGAAAAAGACGCGGTGTACACCTATCATTTTTATCGACTTATGCAACGTGCTAAAAATATTCATCTTGTTTACAATACAGAACCCGACGCTTTAAATGGCGGTGAGCCTAGTCGATTTTTGGCACAAATGCAACTTGAAGATCATCACCAGCTACAGCACAAAATAGTTACGCCTAAAATAGAAATACTCAGCCCATCCCCGCTACAAGTTATAAAAACAAAGAAACTTCTAAAATCCCTTGAGACTATAGCCAAAGCTGGATTTTCGCCTTCATCTTTGGGGCAATACATTAGAAACCCAATTGAGTTTTATAATTATAAAATTTTAGGGCTAAAACAGCCTAAAAATTTAGAGGAAATCATAGAGGCTAGTACTTTTGGCAGAGTTATCCATTACACTTTGGAGGCGTTTTACACACCTTTCACCGGAGCGTTTTTAGAGCCTAACAAGCTGGAAGGACTAAAACCCAAAATTTCTAAAACAGTAGAAAAATTTTTCAAAAAACTCTATAAGAGAGGTGACATAACCCAGGGCAAAAACCTCATAAGTTTTGAAATCGCTAAACGCTATATTCGTAATTTTTTGGACAGCGAAATTCAATTTCTCAAAGCAGGTAATGAGGTTCAGCTCTTGGCTATTGAGAAGCCTGTTGCCTATGATTTCACACACTCGTTATTTGAATTTCCCATTCGATTAAAGGGGAACGTTGACCGAATAGATATTTGTAATGGGACCAAGCGAATCATTGACTATAAGACCTCAAAGGTGACACAGACAGACTTAAATTTAGTCGACTGGGGTAATATCACGAAGGATTATAAAAAGCACAACAAGAGCTTCCAAATTTTAATGTATGCTTATATACTTAATAAGACCCAACCTTATGATGGTCCAACAGAAGCAGGAATTTTTTCATTCAAGAATTTTAAATCAGGGTATATTAAATTCACCAAAAAAGATAAACTTGGGAATAGCGCTTTAAAACAGCAACACATTTCAGAGACAATTTTAGAGGCCTATGAAAAACAATTGGTGGAGTTGCTTGCAGAGTTGTTTAATCCAGACATTGAATTTATTGAAAAAGAGGTATGATTGTTCAGCAGCTAAATAAGGTTATCTATAGGCCACAAGATCGGCCTATTGTTTTTGATCTTATTTTTGAAGATACTGTAAAAACCGCCCCGCTTATTGTGTTTTGTCACGGGTACAAAGGCTATAAGGACTGGGGGGCATGGGGTTTATTGGCGAAAGCTTTTGCTTCTCAGGGGATTGCATTTTTAAAGTTCAACTTTTCACACAACGGCGGTACTGTTCAACAGCCTTTAGATTTTCCCGACCTAGAAGCCTTTGCACAAAACAACTATTCTAAAGAGCTTCATGACTTATCTTGTGTCTTAGATTGGGTTATTGAAAATCATGAAGAGGATAATGCCATAGATTTGAAATCTATTTTTCTAATGGGCCATAGTAGGGGTGGTGGAATCGTTACTATACAAGCCAGCGAAGATTTAAGAGTAAAAAAAGTAATCACCTTGGCGGGGGTTAGTGACTATAAATCCAGGTTTCCAAAGGGAGATGCACTTAGGAGGTGGGGAAATGACGGTGTGTATTATGTAAAAAACAAACGCACCAAGCAGCAAATGCCCCACCACATTCAGTTTTACAATGATTTTTTAGCCCATGAGGCTCGATTAGATATTGAACAGGCCGCAAAAAAATGTACTATTCCTCACCTTATTCTTCATGGAGATGCCGACCAAGCCGTCTCTATAGAAGAAGCCAAAAAACTACACGCATGGAGCTCAAGCAGTATTTATAAATGCATTGAGGGTGGGGATCATGTTTTTGGGGCAAAACAGCCTTGGGAAGATTCTGAAATGCCTCCAGACTTAATAAAAGTTTGGGCAGAAATATTAGATTTTATTAACAATTAGGCCAACTTCTTAAGAAAAATGTTATTTATCTGATAAAATTTTTGGTAATACCGAAGTAATTTTTGTAATTTGGACTAAAATATAATTACATTATGGGATATTCATTTAAAAACAGCAAAGGAAAAACTTATTATTTACACACTAAAGACGTGGTCTTGAAAGGTGGAAGAAACCAAACAA
>JAQCJC010000062.1 GCA_027593245.1 Bacteroidota bacterium
GCCACAAGGCAATGTGGAATAAGCTTTGGGGTGGTTTACCTGACAAGCCTTTTTTAAATTGTTTGGACAAATATTTAGGGGATTTAAGAGATCGGTTGTATTCTGAGACTTATACTTCAGACACTCTTGCTGGGAATTTAAACAGCGAATGGGCTTCAAAATTTGGGCTTTCTACATCTACGACAGTAGCCGTGGGTACTTTTGATGCACATGCTGGTGCAGTTGGTGCGGGAATCGAAAAACGCTCGCTTGTTAAAGTCATGGGCACATCAACTTGTGATATTATTGTAGTTGAGGATAATGAACTAAAATCCAGACTGGTTCGCGGCATTTGTGGTCAAGTCGATGGATCAGTCATTCCAAGTCATTTTGGACTAGAAGCTGGACAATCGGCTTTTGGAGATGTTATTGCGTGGTTTAAAAATTTGTTTTTCTCTCCATTTGAAAAATTTTTAAATGAATCTAGTTTAATTTCTGACAAGCAAAAATCTTTGATCCTTGACGAAACAAGTCGAAAATTTATCGATTCAATTGCTAAAGAAGCTAGTGCGCTATCTCTTGACAAAGCAATTCCAGTGGCCCTTGACTGGGTAAATGGTCGTAGATCGCCAGATGCAAATCAAGAGCTAAAATCATCAATAAGTGGTCTTTCATTAGCGACCCAAGCACCTCATTTATTTAAAGCTTTAGTTCATTCAATTTGTTTTGGCTCAAAAATGATTGTTGATAGATTTGAAAATGAGGGGATAAAAATTGAATCCGTCATTGGCGTAGGCGGGGTCGCACGAAAATCTCCGTATATTATGCAAACCTTAGCAAATGTTCTCAATATGCCTATTAAAATTACTGCATCTGATCAAACCCCTGCACTAGGGGCTGCTATTTATGCATCAGTAGTTGGAATGATCCATAAAGATGTAAAAACTGCCATAGAAATAATGGGTAGTGAATTTGAGATTGAATATTATCCTCAAGCTGATTTGGTAGAAAAAAATAAAACGTATTATCAACAATATAAAAATTTGGCTCAATTTGCCGAAGCAAATACAAAATCGTCATCATCATGATTTCAAAATACAAATCTCTTAAAGAAGAATGTTTAGAATCCAATCTTAAACTCAATGAATTGGGTCTTGTGCTTTACACATTTGGAAACGTTAGTGCTGTTGATAGAAATAACGCTGTTTTTGCCATAAAACCTAGTGGAGTACCTTATGAAAAATTAACTGCATCTGACATTGTAGTCGTTGACTTTGACAATGTTGTTGTTGAAGGTAAATTAAAACCATCATCTGATACAAAAACACACTCGCTTCTATATAAACAATGGAAAGAAATAGGAGGTATTTCACATTCTCATGCAAAATTTTCTTGTGCTTGGGCGCAATCCTTAATGGATATTCCGATTTTTGGAACAACTCATGCAGATCACTTAACTACCGATATTCCTTGCACTTCTCCAATGAAAGATGAATTGATCAAGGGTAATTATGAGCATAATACTGCTATTCAAATTTTGGAAACCTTTGAAGAAAAAAAAATATCTTATAAAGAAGTTGAGATGGTATTGGTTGGTAATCATGGATCGTTTACATGGGGGCTAGATGCACAGAAATCCGTGTATAATAATAGGGTTTTAGAAGAAATTGCTGAATTAGCCTTTATGACACTAAATTTAAATCCAAATGCGATGAGACTAAAAGATTCTTTGATTCAAAAACATTACGATAGAAAGCATGGTGTAAATTCATATTACGGACAATAAACATGAATACAACAATCAATTTCGATGGGAAGGAAATCTGGTTTATTACTGGAAGCCAAGTTTTGTACGGGGAAAAAATTTTGAAACAAGTTTTCGAAAATTCACAAATCATAAGTGAGGAATTCAATCAGTCGAATCTAATCGACGTGAAAATTATTTGTAAAAAACCTGTTAAATCCTCAAATGAGGTTTTGAAAATTTGTGAGGATGCAAATTATTCGAAATCATGTATAGGAATTATAGCATGGATGCATACTTTCTCTCCTGCTAAGATGTGGATTTCTGGACTGTCAATACTCAATAAGCCGATCATGCATTTACATACCCAGTTTAACTATGAAATACCCTGGGAAGAAATAGATATGGATTTTATGAATCTTAATCAGTCCGCACATGGAGATAGAGAGTTTGGCTTTATCATGTCAAGAATGCGGATTGGCAGAAAAGTTGTAGTTGGGCATTGGAAGGAGAAAGCAGTTTTAAAAAAAATTGGAATATGGGTTCGGGTTGCAATGGGAGTGAACGAAGCTCGAAACCTCCAAGTAGCACGATTAGGTGATAATATGCGTGAGGTTGCTGTAACCGAAGGAGATAAGGTATCGGCTCAAATTTCCATTGGGTGTTCAGTCAACGGCTTTGATTCGTCTGACGTTACAGATCGTATGGCTAAATTCAGAAACAAGCAAGTGGAGGAGTTAGTAGCAATTTATGAAAACAGTTATTTGATTTCAAAAAAATTGAAGAAAAATGGAGAAATGCGCAGTTCCCTGTTTGAATCTGCTCGTATCGAATTAGCATTAAGGGATTTTTTGGTTGAAGGAAAATTTAATGCTTTTACCAACACATTTGAAAATTTGGGAAAAATTAAACAATTGCCTGGTATTGCTGTCCAAAGATTGATGTCTGAAGGATATGGTTTTGGCGCCGAAGGCGATTGGAAAACAGCAGCTTTAGTTCGTATATTAAAAGTAATGTCTCACGGATTGACTGGGGGTACCTCATTTATGGAGGATTATACTTATCATTTTGGAGCTGATAAATCATATGTCCTAGGGTCACACATGCTTGAAATTTGTCCATCAATTTGCGTAGAAAAACCTAAATGTGAGATTCATCCACTTGGCATTGGAGCAAAAGAGGATCCAGTTAGATTAGTATTTGACTCCAAACCTTGCAATGCAATTAATGTATCCTTGATAGATGTAGGGAATCGTTTTAGGATTATTGTCAACGAAGTTGAAGGAGTAAAACCTCTATCAGATTTACCTAAACTTCCTGTTGCTAGAGCTTTTTGGGAGCCGAAACCCAATTTGAGTACTGCAGCCTCATGTTGGATTTTAGCAGGAGGGGCACATCACACAGCTTACTCACAAGCAATTACGACTGAATATATTGAAGATTTTGCTGAAATTTTAGGGATAGAATTGGTGACTATTGATGACAAATCAACAATTGGTTCCTTCAAAGAAAAATTAAAGTTGAATGAAGTTTATTACCATATTTTTAATAATAAACTCTGATATTTGAATAATTTAGAATCAAATTATTAATTTTATGTTTTTATTTAACGAATTTGAAATTAATATTTTTATTTTAATGGCTAAAACTGTAAACAAAATCCTTTTTTTTTATTTCTGTTTACTTTCTGTTGTTTCGATAGCACAAAGACCCAATGTTCATTTTAAAAATATTAATTTAAAAGAAGGTATTCAAGATAATCATATCGTTGATATCCTCCAGGACGATTATGGCTATATGTGGATTGCATCGCAAAGAGGTTTAGATCGATTTGATGGTGTCAATACAGTCAATTTTAATCTGTATGAAATAATCAATTTCGATGATAAGATTCTCAACCTTGAGTTAAATGCTGAGGGAGGAATTTGGATTCAAACAGAAAGTGAATTGATTCAATATTCATCTGGAGAATTTTTTAATGAAAATTTTTTCATTGAAAATCAAATTGAGCTTGAAAATATTTCCTATGCACCAGGCAAGAATCTGTTCTACACTGACGATGGTTTATACCAATTTGATACTGAAACAAGAGAATACTGTAAACCAACTATTGTAGAATCAACCAATGCTGAGTTTTCATTTTTAAATCATGCTAATATTTATTACATGCAAAATGATGAAAGCTTTAACAATCAGTGGATTTGTACTACTGAGCTAGGCGTATTTCAAAAAAATCTTATAACACAGGAAATATCCTCTTTTGAGTTTGACCAAAACAATAGTTATCAAAACAGCCAAATAAAAAAGATTTTAAGTGATGATCTAGGAAATACTTGGCTATTTACAACATCAGGATTGTGGTTTAAAAGCAACATTGATAAATATCCCAAAACTGTCAATGTTGAAAATTATCAAAACTTCAATAATTTACTTTTAGATGTAGAAAAGGACAAAAATGGAAATCTCTGGTGTTCATTATATGATGTCGGAATTGTTGTTTTGAATAATCAAAATAAAATTATTGAGCATTTTGTTAATGAAGGTGCCAACAAATCGGGGCTATCATCAAGGTTTGCTAATAAGCTAATTTTTGATAATTCTGAAAACTTGTGGCTAGGTCATCAGGAAACAGGAGTCGATGTATTATCAACAAGCTTTATTGATAAAATTGGCTACTACCCAAATCTAGTTCAGCAGGGCGGAATTGTTTCTAGTAAGGTCAAAAAAATAATACCTATCAAAAACAACAGTATACTAGTGGCTAAAGAGTTTTTAGAGGATCCCACGATATCAAAATTAAGTGTTATTGCTGCAAAAAACATCAGGTTTTCTTCTAACTCACAAAACATAATAAAACTAAATATTGGGTCTAGTAATATTGACATTAATGATATTTTCTCGATCAATAACGATATTATAGTATCATCTTATGATGAAGCATATATCTTCAATGAAAATCAATTGAAAAGTACAAGTTCCGAGATAAATATTAGCAGTGAAAAAATCCAATTTGATGAATATGTAATGTATCATTACAACAATGATGGTAAGTATTGGCTGTTGGGTCAAAATTTAAGATCATATGATTTAGAAGATAATAAAGAAGAAACCTACATGGAAGATTTAAATCTTGACAGATTTATAATTGATAAAAAAAATTTTTTATGGGGTATTGAATCAAATAACGGACTTCAAATTATTGATCTCGAAAGCAAAGAAGTATTGTCGTCATACGTAAGCAATCACCTAAACCCGAACAGTATTAGTGACAATAATATAAATTTAATTTTCACAGACAGTAATGAAAAAATTTGGGTTGGTACAGAAAATGGTCTTAATGAAGTTATCATTTCAACGATCTATGAAAATAAGCGAGAAAATTATTTTGAGTCACTAAAAAACCTAAATTTTAAAAATTATAAAGTTGAGGATGGTTTAAGTGGTAATTCTGTTAAAAGTATTTTAGAAGACGACCAAAAGCGACTTTGGATTTCAACTGAAAATGGTATTTCAGTATTAGATCTTGAAACAAAAAAAATTCATAGACTGGGTGTTAATGAAGGTATTCAAAAATGTGGCTTCATTGTTGATTCTAGTGCAAGAACTGAAGACGGCACATTGTATTTTGGAAGTGATAAGGGTATCATTTTTTTTAGACCCGATCAAATAAAATTTGAGACGATAGAATCAAATGTTGTAATTAATGAAATCAAAGTGTCGAAAAAATATGTTGGTTTTGAGGCAGAACTTGTCATTCCCGAGTCCATTCCAGAAGGTATTGAACATATAAATCAAATAAGCCTAGACTATAATTCGAATTCCATCTTCATTGGCTTTAACGCGATTGATTACTCTGATCCCATGGTTACAGAATACGAATACAAGCTAGATGGTTTTGATAACGATTGGAAATCGGAAGCCAATATTTCAGGAGCTTTTTATCCAAAACTTCCATTTGGGGAGTATAAATTTCGGTTAAGGGCCAAAACACAAAATAAACAATGGTCAGAAGAAAAAATTTTAATTCTGACCATCAATCCACCCTTTTGGTTAAGTGGGATATTCATATTTGGATCTTTTGTGTTCTTAACGTTCTTTTTTATTATTTATTCCAAAGTGAGGTTAAATATTGTGAAAAGGCAACGGAACGATTTGAAAATAATTGCAGATGAAAGATTAACAAAATTAAGAGAAGCAAATAAAGATCTCAAAAAGCAAAAACATGATATCGAATCAAAAAATCGAAGACTTAAAGAACTTTATCAAACGATTAGCGAAACAAACTCCCAAAAAATGAACTTTTACACAAATATTAGTCACGAGCTAAGGACTCCTTTGACGGTTATTCTTAATCCTATAAAGCAACTCCTATTAAATTTTGATCTTCCAGAAAATGCACGTCAAAAACTTGCCTTAATACATAAAAGCTCAACTAGACTTCAAGAACTTGTAGATCAGCTTCTTCAATTTAGAACAATGGAAAATGGGGATTTAAAATTAAATCCTACTAAGGGAGACATAATCCTTTTTACTAAAAAAGCTAGCGACCATTTTGTAAACTATGCTCAAGAATATGGGATTACCTTAGAATATAACTCTAATGCTTCTACCTTATTTACATGGTTTGACGAGGATAAATTATATAAAATTATTTCTAACCTATTGCTAAACGCAATTAAGTATAACTATAAAGGCGGGAAAGTAAAAATGCGAGTTTTAGTAGACGAAACAGAAAAATCAAATCAAAAATATGTTCAAATCGAAATTTCAGATACTGGAATTGGAATGGCCAAGGCCGATTTAAATAAAGTATTTGAACCATTTTATCAATCTCAAGATGCTAACACTAAAGCTGGCGGAACTGGAATAGGTCTTTCTTACACACACTCTCTTGTAAAACTATTAGGAGGTAAAATTACAGTTGAGAGCAAATTAGGAAAGGGAAGTAAGTTCACTGTCTCAATTCCAAATTTACATAAACTATCTACTAAAAATAACTTAGATACTTTTCGCTATAAGTCCGATGTATTCGAAAAAATTAAGTTTAATAACTTAATTGACAATATTATCAATCAGGATTTGGATTTAAATGAGGTGAATTCTAAACCATTAAAACAAACCATCTTGTTAGTTGAGGATAATCTTGAGTTGGGTAAAATGATTCAAAAATATCTTAGTGTAGAATATAATGTGCACATTGAAAAAAATGGTTTTGAGGCTTTAAGATTTCTTGAAAGTAATGACAAAATAGATATCATTATATCTGATATTATGATGCCTGTGATGAATGGATTAGAATTCTGTGAAAGGGTTAAATCTAATATTTTAACCTCACATATACCATTAATATTATTGACAGCTAAGGACAGTGAAAAGTCAATCATTAAGGGGCTGGCTTGTAAAGCAGACCATTATATTATTAAACCATTTAACGAACAAATACTCAAAATTAACATCAAAAACCTTATAGATTCAAGAGAGAAGATCAAATTTAAATTTTTAAATGACAGACTTCTTGAACCAATTGAAATTAGCCAAAATAATATTGATAAAGAGTTTGTAGAAAAGGCGATATCTATCATCGAAAATGAAATGACAAATAATCAATTTAATGTAAAAATACTTGCTTCCGAAATGGCTATGAGTCCGAGTACTTTTTTGCGCAAGACTAAAGGAATTACTGGACTGACCTGTGATCAATTTATTAGATCAATTCGATTAAAAAGAGCAGCTAACTTTTTAAGTAACACAAAAACACCTGTTAAAGAGATATCATTTATCGTTGGTTTTTCTAGTCAAAAGCATTTTAGCACGACATTTAAAAAATCATTTGGAATGTCTCCAACTACTTATCACAAAAAATATTTTAAAGCAAATAGCGAAAATTTTGAAAAACCAATCGTTAATTAATTTAAGCTGGCGAAATAGATAACTCAAATACAACTTTTTAAATTTTCAACTAATTAAGCAAAATCATGCAAACACTAGATTTATATGATTGGATTGCCATTGGCGTTTATTTTTTGGTCATCGCAGGAATAGCTGTTTGGGTAATTCGTAAAAAGAACAACACAACAGAAGATTATTTTCTTGCTGGTCGAAACGTGGGTTGGTTTGTTGTAGGTGCTTCAATATTTGCATCCAATATTGGCTCTGAACATGTTGTTGGGCTTGCAGGTGCCGGCGCAGGGGACAAATTACCAATGTTGATATATGAGATTCAGGCATGGGTTGTACTTATGTTGGGATGGATTTTCTTACCTTTTTACTCAAGGAGTGGGGTATTTACCATGCCAGAGTTTTTAGAAAAACGCTTCGACCAAAGATCCCGATGGGTTCTATCTATTTTTTCTATCATTGCTTATGTGTTGACCAAAATATCAGTAACTATATATGCTGGTGGCATTGTTGTGTCAGCTTTACTTGGCATCGATTTTTGGACAGGCGCTCTAGCAACAGTTGTTCTTACGGGCCTATACACCATTTTGGGCGGGATGAGAGCTGTAGTTTACACCGAAGCACTGCAGGCTGTTTTACTTGTTATTGGTGCTGCTGCATTAACCCTAATAGGGCTAAACAAAGTCGGTGGATGGGAAAGTATGGCTCAAACCGTAACACCAGAATACCTTAATATGTGGAGGCCAATGTCGGATCCTGACTTTCCATGGTTGCCATTATTGATTACAAGTACCATTGTGGGTGTTTGGTATTGGTGTACAGATCAATATATTGTGCAAAGGGTTCTAACAGCTAAAAATATTACCGAAGGAAGAAGGGGAAGTATTTTTGGGGCTTTACTAAAACTATTACCAGTATTTTTATTCTTGGTTCCCGGAATCATTGCTCTGGCACTAAAGATGCGTGGTGAATTGCATTGGGACACCCCCGATGAGGCATTTCCTATTTTGATGAGTAATTTATTGCCTTCTGGTTTGAGAGGATTGGTAGCAGCTGGCTTGTTGGCAGCATTAATGAGCTCTTTAGCATCTGTATTTAACTCCTGCTCAACACTCTTTACTGTTGACATTTATAAAAAGTTGAGACCCATTACCACAGAAAAAAAATTGGTGCGCACAGGGCAAATTGCCACCGTTTTTGTAGTGATTGTTGGTATTATTTGGATTCCTATCATGACTAATATTTCTGGCGTTTTATATGAATATTTACAAAGTGTACAGTCTTACATAGCTGCACCAATAACAGCCGTATTTTTATTAGGTATATTAAATAAACGAATTAATGGAACAGGTGCTTTTGTCACTCTAATTGTTGGCTTACTTTTAGGCGCTTTGCGCATTTTGTTAGAAATATCAAAAGAGTCTCTTAATCCCGATGGGTTGCTTTTTTACCTAGGAGATATGAATTTCTTAGTCTTTGGGGCATGGTTCTTTTTATTTAGTATAGTCTTGGCTATCGTTGCTAGTCTTGTAACACAAAAACCAACAAATGAAAAAGTCTTGAACCTTACTTTTTCAACAATAACTCCCGAAGAAAAAGCAAATAACAGAAATAGCTACAATCGAATTGATATTCTAATTTCAATTTTTGTTGTTATTGTAGTGATTTTGGTTATGCTATTTTTTAATGGAAAATAATGCCTATAAAAATGTCCAGCGAACCCATTTAATGTCAAAAAAGAATAAAAATTAATGAATCTGACATCATTGTAAAATTCCTTGAGCGTATTAATTTTATTGGTGAAAACGTTAATTAATTCTTGTGCATGTACTAACAGTAGCTATTGAAAGAAAGCCATGGAGTGGTTTAGAAAGATCGACAATAGTCTGTTATATTGGTGTACGTCTTCATACCAAAGTGGAATATTTTCAAGTAAACTTAGTAAATAGTTTTTACATTTCATAATTATGCTGATATCAGCTTTTGTTTTAAATATTCATGTCTTCTTTTTTTTATAGTTATTAGCTTGGTTTGCTTCCTTTTTTGAAGGATTTTTTCTTCCCTACCAAAATAGACATCGGATGGCGTTACATTGCTCAAAGATTCATGATATCTTTCATTATTGTAATACTCTACCCAGTCGTTTATTTCATTTTCTAACTCTGATGGACTGTAATAATGATGTAGTTTTACAATATTCTTCATAGATCTGTGATACCTCTCTATCTTTCCTTGGGTTTGAGGATGATTAGGTTTGCCTCTAACGTGTCCCATTCCTATATCTGACAAATAGGATTTTAACTCATTAGATATATAACAACTTCCGTTATCAGATAGTAATCTTGGAAGTTCTTTTTCTTCCAGATTTGCATTATAAATTGCAGTATCAATACTTCTTTTTACGTCTTCAGTTTTCATTCTTTCACAGAGTTCCCAGCTCACAATATACCTAGAGTAATCCTCCATAATAGTGGATAAATAATACCATCCATAATTTTTGATTTTAAAGTAGGTAAAGTCAGTCTGCCATTGTTGATGTACTCTTGAAGGTTGGTCTTTAAACTTCTTTGCTGCCGCCATTACAATATGAGTTGGAGTGGTTATCAATCCTCTTGTTTTTAGTATCCTATAGACAGAAGACTCAGAGATGAAATATCCTCTCTGATCTGTGATGTGTGCCGCTAACTCTCTTGGAGATAATTCAGGTCT
This sequence comes from Bacteroidota bacterium, assembly GCA_027593245.1. Classification (GTDB taxonomy): domain Bacteria; phylum Bacteroidota; class Bacteroidia; order Flavobacteriales; family Flavobacteriaceae; genus UBA3537. The sequence continues at coordinate 10,331 of JAQCJC010000062.1, forward strand.
TTCTAATGCAACTTTAACCGTTTTATCAATTAGTTTATCGGGTATTTTATTCCAGAACTTACTTCTTTTTCTCTCCTTAGGAGCAAGTCCATCAAAACCATACTTGTGGTATCTACCATACCATTTATAGAATGTACTGGAGTGAATGTTCAATTCCTTAAGAGTAGGTTTTACTCCCAGTTCTGAACCTTCTACTATTTTAATAATCTCCATCTTTTCCTCTTGTTTGTATCTTCTATACTTCATCCCTATTTTTCTGAAGTATTGTTTTTTTTCAGAACCCTAAGCTCTAAACTTACCTCCTTAAACATATGGGTAAGCTCTTCATTTTCTCTTTTTAGGGCTTTCACCTCTGAAGTATTTGCCTCCCTCAAAGTATCTCCTTGCAATCTATGTTTTCCAGCTTCCATAAAGTCCTTACTCCACTTGTAGTATGTTGCAGGGGTTATCCCGTGATTCCTGCAAATCTGAGCAATAGAATCTTCTTGTTTAAACCCAGCCAATACAACTGCTATTTTTTCCTCAGAGTTGTAACGCTTTCGAGTTTTCCTTTTTAGTTCTTTTATGAACTTTATTGCACTTGTTTTTTCTTCCATTTTTATTAAATTTAAAAGGTTAAAATTAATAAAAACTATATACTAGAGTTTTATACTAAACAGTCCACTTTGGTTTGACGGATTACAAAAATAATCTAATTAGTTGCTGATTGTTATTTGGTTAATCAAAACCTAGGTTGTCCCTTCTTTGGCCTTGTTCATAAATAATTTCCGTCACAGGTCAATTAAGAAAAATAAGCTTTTTGATTAAGAGGCAATCCATATAATGAACCTTTCCAAAGGGTTTTATATCATCAATGATGAAACGTTCTTCAAATTCATAGAGTTCTAATAGAATCGCATTCTTAGCTTATTGCGCATCCATTACAGCGCGAAAACCTGTGTGAATACTTCCTGTATCAGGGGTAGTTTTCATTCGCATGGAGTTGCGGTACCCACTACAATAACTATTGTGACACAAAAAGCTTCCGCCACGAGTAACTCTTTTTTGGCTGTAGGGCTCGTTAGAATCGTAACTCGTTTCAGGGCCTTTGGGGTTTTTTGTAATGTTATCAGAAAGTGACTTGTAATAGGTTTCGTTATACCAATCAGCACACCATTCCCAAACATTTCCAG
>JAQCJC010000063.1 GCA_027593245.1 Bacteroidota bacterium
TATTAAATCTGTTTTTCAAAAATGCCTAAAAAAAACCCAAGGCTAAAGCTTGGGTTTAATGAAAATTATATGAATTCTATTTATTTCAATATGGAAATAATTTGTGATGCCAGTTCAGATCCAATACGTTCTTGAGCTTGAGTTGTAGCTGCTCCAATGTGCGGAGTTAATGATACATTAGGAGTCATTAAAACTTGAACAGCAGGAGTTGGTTCGTTTTCAAAGGTATCAACTCCAGCAAAACTCAGTTTCCCAGATTTAAGTGCTTCAACCATTGCAACTTCGTCTACAACGCCTCCTCGTGCAGCATTGACCAAGCCTGCACCGTCTTTCATGAGCTCTAATTCGGCTGTTCCTATCACAAAATCCTTTTGTGCAGGAACATGTAAGCTTAGGAAATCGGCCTGCTTCAATACCGCTTCTTTAGTTTGAATTTCGATATCAAAAGTTAGAGATTGTCCATCAAAAAATGGGACAGTCACAGATGCTTTGTCCATAAATGGATCATGAGCAATTACTTTCATTCCCAACCCTAAACCAATTTTAGCTGTAGCCTGACCAATACGACCAAAGCCAATTACGCCTAATGTTTTACCGCGCAACTCAGTTCCTTTGGCGTATGCTTTTTTAAGAGTTTTAAACTTTGACTCTCCATCAAGCGGCATGTTACGATTAGCATCATACAAATAACGCACACCAGAGAAGAGGTGCGCAAAAACGAGTTCTGCTACCGACTCTGAAGAAGCAGCAGGAGTATTGATGACATGTAAACCTTTTTCGCGAGCGTATTCTACATCAATATTATCCATACCAACGCCGCCACGACCGATAATTTTCAAACTAGGACAAGCGTCAATCAAATCTTTGCGCACAGTAGTTGCACTGCGCACCAACAGTGCTACAATTCCTTCGTTATTGATGTAATTTTCTAACTGCTCTTGGGCTACAGTTACAGTGCTAACCTCAAAGCCAGCAGCCTCTAATTCTTCAACGCCATTTTTGGAAATACCGTCATTTGCTAATATTTTCATACGTATTTATGCTTTTCGTTCTAATTCACTCATTATTTCTACCAAAACCTGTACACTTTCTAGCGTTAGTGCATTGTACATTGAGGCTCTGTATCCCCCAACACTTCGGTGCCCATTTAGACCATTGATCCCGGCTTCCAAACACATGCTATCAAAAGAGTCTTTCAAATCGTCGTTAGCCAATGTGAATGTTGCATTCATTGTTGAACGATCGGACTTGGCCGCAAATCCATCAAATAAAGGATTTAAGTCGATCTCTGAATAAATGAGCTGTGCTTTCTTTTCGTTTTCTTTTTCAATAGCAGCAATACCTCCTTTATTTTTCAACCACTCAAGGTTAAGCATTGACGTATAGACCGGAAATACTGGGGGCGTATTGAACATGCTACCTTTGCTAATATGCACTTTGTAATCCATCATCGAAGGTATTTTCCTTGATACTTTTCCTAAAATATCTTCACGGACAACAACTAAAGTTGTTCCTGCAGGCCCCATATTTTTTTGAGCCCCTGCATAAATTAAGTCAAATTTTGAGAAATCTATAGCTCTTGAAAAAATATCGCTGCTCATATCACAAACCATTGGGATATCACATTCAGGAAAATCCTTTATTTGGGTTCCAAATATTGTATTGTTCGAGGTACAGTGAAAGTAATCATGATCTGAAGGGATATCGTATCCCTTAGGAATATAGTTGTAGTTGGCATCTTTGGATGAGGCTACTTCAGTAATATCATCGAAAATTTGAGCTTCCTTTATGGCTTTGTCGCTCCAAGTACCTGTGTTGAGATAAGCTGCGCGTTTTTCTAGTAAGTTGAGCGCAACAGCCAGAAACTGTGTACTTGCGCCTCCTTGTAAAAAAAGCGCTTTGTAACCCATACCTTCAAGGCCCAACAGCTCTAATGCTAGCGCACGTGCATGTTCCATTACATCTACAAACGCTTTGCTACGGTGTGATATTTCAACAAGTGAAAGGCCGTTGTCAAAATCTAAAACTGCCTGAGCAGATTTATCCAAAACTTCTTGTGGGAGTACGCAAGGTCCTGCGCTAAAATTGTGTCGTTTCATTGTGTAGGTTTTAGCCATTAAAAATTAAGCAGTAAATGTCTGAATTAATTATTGATAAAACTGCAAAAAAATTGATAATGTTATGTTATATTTTCAACAGGAAATCAACAGTGTCTACATTGTCTGCATAATCAACTAAGCTAGGGCATTGTGTGTGGCCAAATGGAATTTCTTTAGGTAATAATCCTTCTGAAACAATGCATTGTATGTATTTGTTGTCGTTTTTCAATCTTTCTTTTAATGTTACCAAATTCTCATAAAATTCATAAAATAAAGTAGCAATAGGGGAGCCGTAGTGTGGATCTTCTTTCAACATTAAAAAACCATTTTCGAGTAAATTAAATTCACTCATCAAATAAACGGCTTTATTGTAATCGTAGTTATTGGCATATTTAGCACTATTCATGATAGGGTGCCAATCGTAAATTGCATTAAAAAATCCATCAAAATCATAATCTTTCGGGACAAATAATTTGGATACACTACGACAACCCAACCCATAGTATCTAAAAATGTCTTCAGCAAGTCCAATCAGCTGTTCTTTTGACTCTTTTCCTGTGAGAATTGCTACTGAATTTCTATTTTTTCGTACAATAGCCGGGTAGTCTTTAAAATAAGCTTCAAAATAACGTGCGGTATTGTTACTACCAGTAGCAATGACTGCATCAAAATCCTCTAATTTATTGTTAGTGAATTTTATTTTCTCTTTAAGATTTGGTGCTAGATGCTGTACATAAGATACCAAGTAAGGCAATAAATGCTTATCGTTTGATGACTGTTTTATTACGATGTTGTGTCCTGACACTACAGCAGAGATAAAATCGTGAAAACCTACTAAAGGGATATTCCCCGCCATGATAATGGCAACTTTTTTGGAATGTTGCACTGGTAATTTGTAGGCGCTAAGCCATTGCTCAAGTATTTTGTCCTGTAGAAGATTATGCCATTGTTGAATTGCAAAAATCAGGTTTGCTTTAGTAAACCAGCCATTGTATTTTTGAGCTAATTTTAACTGCTGTTTGAATCCATCGAAAAACAAATCATTGTGTAGGGCTTGTTTTGACTTTTTTGGCTCAACAGATGTGAATTGTCCTAAAAATACCCCCAAATGCCCTAAGGTTTTTATTATATTTTTTTTATGATTCATAATTTGTTAAACCGTAATTTTGGCGTTAATTTTGTTGCAAATTTAGTTAATAAATAATCGAAAAATGACTATGGCGATTATAATCACTGATGAATGTATCAATTGCGGAGCATGCGAGCCCGAGTGCCCAAACACAGCCATATACGAAGGTGCAGACGATTGGCGCTACAATGACGGCACTAGTTTACAAGGGCAAATTATTTTACCTAATGGCAAACAAGTTGATGCGGATGAAGCACAAATTCCCGTTAGTGATGAATATTATTTTATAGTTCCTGATAAATGCACAGAGTGTAAAGGTTTTCACGAAGAGCCACAATGTGCTGCCGTATGCCCAGTAGATTGTTGTGTACCAGATGAAAATAACGTTGAGACAGAAGAAGTTCTTCTGGGAAAACAGCGCTTTATGCACCCCGAGGATTAAGCAGATACTTTTTTTGATCCTGTTTATTTGATAATCTTTTTCTTTATAAAATAATATCCTAAAAAATCGCCTAATATATCAAATTATTGTACGCTAAGGGTTGTTTTAAACTCAAATCTATCTCATGTTTTGACACCCCAATAAGTACGGCGACTTGCACAATTTCTATATCATCAACGTCCTCCGATAAGTGCATTTTATGTTATGCAATAACTCGATTATTGTAAGTATATCTAGAAAACTGCCAATCATTGTAACTTTCATATATCAGTTTTAGATGAGATGATCAAAAGTTTTGAAAATCGATAAAATAAATATAAATTTGATCTGATATCAATTATCCGTAAGTAAATGTGATGTTCCCAAATCCACATAACACATTGGAAGATTTTGTCATAAAGTTGCGTGAGCAACGCTATGCGCCTTCCAGTATCAAAACCTACAAAAATGCTTTATCTAAGTTTTTTGTGGCCTTTAACAGCCATGATTTGAAGCACCTAAGTATCCGACAAATTCAAAATTTTATTTCTAAACTGCACTACAAAGACGGAATAAGCCCAACTTATCAAAGACAAATTATTTCAGCTATAAACATGTACTATGGGTTTTATTTCAATAGAAAATTAGATATGACTTTCTTGTGTCCAAGGTGAACGCTAAAACGTCTTCCAAAACACCTAAGTGTTGCAGAAGTGAACGCTTTAATAAAAGTTTGCGAAAATCTAAAGCACATGTGTATTATGAAGTTACTTTACGGTTGCGGGCTAAGAGTTTCAGAAGTTATTACACTCAAAATTTCAGATATAGACTCAGGAAACATGCGCATCCTAATACGCAATGCGAAAGGCAAAAAGGACCGAATAGTGGCTTTGCCAAAATCACTTTTATTTAGTTTGGAACAATATTATAAATTATATCAACCTAAAACAGTTGTTTTTGAAGGCCAAAAAGCTCAACATTACTCCCCTAAAAGCATACAAGTGTTTGTGAAAAAATATGCACAAAAAGCTGAAATACAAAAAAAGGTTACCCCGCATATGCTGCGACACTCATACGCGACTCATCAACTAGAAAACGGAGTTAGTATTCAATATATACAAGCTGCGTTGGGCCATAAAAACATAACAACAACCGAGCTTTATAATCATGTTGCAAATAGTTCAAATAAAATAAAAATAAACCCATTAGATCATTTATAGTAGGTCTATTTGCAGAAATAATATTTTTTTAAACATTCAGAAATAGCGTATACATTTTATCGTTCATTTGTTTACTTTTGCAGCCTAATCTAAAAAAACTATGAAAGCTGGAATTGTGGGATTGCCCAACGTAGGAAAATCAACTCTATTCAATTGTTTGTCTAATGCCAAAGCGCAAAGTGCTAATTTTCCGTTTTGCACCATAGAGCCAAATGTAGGCGTAGTTAATGTTCCTGACCCTCGACTTTCAAAATTAGAGTCTTTAGTAGACCCAGAAAAAGTCATTCCTGCAACTGTAGAGATCGTAGATATTGCCGGATTGGTTAAAGGGGCGAGTAAAGGAGAGGGGCTTGGTAATCAATTCCTGGCTAATATTCGTGAAACTGATGCAATTTTACATGTATTGCGTTGTTTTGATAATGATAATATTGTTCATGTCGATGGTAGTGTGGATCCGATTAGGGATAAGGACACAATAGATATGGAACTACAACTCAAAGATTTAGAGACCGTTGAAAAAAAACTAGAAAAAGTAAAGCGTACAGCAAAGACTGGGAATAAGGAAGCACAAAAAGAAGCGGCTGTTTTAGAACAAATAAAAGCGCATCTAGAAGCAGGAAAATCTGTGCGCAGTCTAGAAGTATCTAATGACGATTTTGAGCTTTATATTAAACCATTGCAATTTATTACAGCAAAGCCTGTGCTGTACGTATGTAATGTAGACGAAAATGCCGCGGTCAATGGCAATGCTTATGTGGATCAAGTTATATCTGTAACATCAGCAGAACAAGCAGAAGTTCTAGTCTTGGCTGTTGGTATCGAAGCAGATATTAATGAGCTTGACGATTTTGAAGAACGTCAACTCTTTTTACAAGATATAGGTTTAGAAGAGCCAGGTTCAGCTAAGCTTATTCGATCGGCGTATAAACTTTTGAGTCTTCAAACCTATTTTACTGCTGGAGTCAAAGAGGTTCGCGCTTGGACCATTCCTATTGGTGCCTCTGCGCCGCAAGCAGCTGGAGTTATTCATACTGATTTTGAAAAAGGATTTATTCGTGCCGAAGTTATTGCTTACAATGACTATGTTAATTTTGGTAGTGAATTAAAGGTTAAAGAGGCTGGGAAAATGCGTGTAGAAGGAAAAAACTATATCGTCAATGATGGAGATGTGGTTCATTTCTTGTTTAATGTTTAAGGAAATTTCTTTCTTTTTGAACATAAAATGTTCTCAACAATACTTCTTTTTTTTTGTTAATTATTTTGTGTTTTAAAGGTTTCATTTTTTAAATCGTTGTGCTATATTAGCACTTCATCTGACCAATTTTTATGGCCCAAAATACCAGCTATACAGAAGATAACATTAGATCCCTCGATTGGAAGGAGCATATCCGTATGCGTCCGGGTATGTATATTGGTAAACTAGGTGACGGTTCCTCTGCTGATGATGGAATATACATTTTACTTAAAGAGGTCTTGGACAACTCTATAGACGAATTCGTCATGGGTGCGGGAAAATCTATTGAGATTTCTATTCAAGGTAATAAAGTCATTGTCCGGGATTACGGTCGTGGTATTCCCTTAGGTAAAGTAGTCGATGTGGTTTCTAAAATGAATACTGGGGGGAAGTACGATTCTAGAGCATTTAAGAAATCTGTCGGGCTCAACGGAGTAGGGACTAAAGCCGTCAATGCTTTGTCCTCTTATTTTCGTGTTGAATCCAATCGAGATGGAAAGTCTGCCTCAGCTGAATTTGAATCCGGTGTATTGACTCAAGAAGAAATTTTGGAGGACACTACACGCCGAAAAGGCACAAAGGTCTCGTTCGTTCCTGACCCCTCTATTTTTAAAAATTACAAATATAGAAATGAGTATGTGGCCCGTATGCTCAAAAATTATGTATACCTCAATCCAGGACTTACTATAAGTTTTAACGGAGAGAAGTTTTTTAGTGAAAATGGTTTAAAAGATTTGCTTGAAGATAATACTAAAGAGGAAGATCGTCTTTACTCTACAATCCATCTTCGTGCCGATGACATTGAAGTGGCGCTGACACACAGTAAAACTCAATACAGTGAAGAATATCATTCTTTCGTAAACGGACAAAATACAACTCAAGGCGGAACGCACTTGGCCGCTTTTAGGGAGGCATTTGTAAAAACCATTCGCGACTTTTTTGGCAAAAGCTATGATGCTTCTGACATTCGAAAATCTATCATATCTGCGATTGCTGTAAAAGTCATGGAGCCCGTTTTTGAAAGTCAGACCAAAACTAAATTAGGGTCAACGGATATGGGTGGTGGACTACCTACCGTGCGAACATTTATCAACGATTTTGTTAAAACACATCTCGACAATTACCTACACAAGAACCCTGATACTGCGGAAGCAATTCAGCGAAAAATTTTGCAAGCAGAGCGCGAACGCAAGGAGCTCTCAGGTATTCGTAAAATAGCTAAAGAACGCGCTAAAAAAGCGAGCTTACACAATAAAAAATTACGCGACTGCCGCGTACATTTCGGTGATGCAAAAAACAATAGAAATTTAGAAACAACACTCTTCATTACTGAGGGTGATTCAGCATCGGGAAGCATCACAAAATCACGAGATGTAAATACTCAAGCTGTATTTAGCTTAAAGGGAAAACCACTTAACTGCTATGACTTGACCAAAAAAATTGTTTATGAAAATGAGGAGTTTAATTTACTACAAGCAGCCTTAAATATCGAAGAATCAATAGAAGATTTGCGTTACAACAATATCGTCATAGCTACTGATGCTGACGTAGATGGTATGCATATTCGGCTGCTGTTAATTACATTCTTTTTACAGTTTTTTCCTGAACTTATAAAAGAAGGGCATTTGTATATTTTACAAACGCCACTTTTTAGGGTACGTAATAAAAAAGAAACCATTTACTGTTATTCCGAACAAGAGCGTGTAGACGCGATTCAAAAACTAAGACCAAAACCCGAGATTACTCGATTCAAAGGCTTAGGTGAAATTTCTCCAAATGAGTTTAAATATTTTATTGGTGAAGATATTCGTTTAGACCCTGTGATGTTAGATACAGATAAGTCCATAAGTGAGTTGTTGTCATTTTACATGGGTAAAAACACCCCTGAACGTCAGAAATTTATTATCGACAACCTCAAGGTCGAATTAGACCTTATTGAGCCTGTAAATCTATCCTAGATGATTGAAGATCAAGGACATATACCAGAAGAGGGTCATACACATGGCCAAGAAACCATTACTAGGGTCACAGGAATGTATAAAGACTGGTTTCTGGACTATGCTTCTTATGTGATCTTAGAACGTGCTGTACCTGCGATTGAAGATGGATTTAAACCTGTTCAACGCCGTATTTTACATTCCATGAAAGATCTTGATGATGGGCGCTACAATAAAGTGGCTAACATTGTTGGACACACGATGCAATACCATCCTCACGGAGACGCCAGTATAGCTGATGCTATGGTTCAAATCGGCCAAAAAGATTTATTAATTGACACACAAGGAAACTGGGGAAATATATTGACTGGTGATAGAGCTGCAGCTTCGAGATACATCGAAGCACGTCTTTCAAAATTTGCTCTTGATGTTGTTTTTAATCCAAAAACTACAGAATGGCAGGCCTCTTACGATGGACGCCGTAAAGAGCCCATCAATTTACCAGTAAAATTCCCATTGCTTTTGGCACAAGGTGCTGAAGGTATTGCGGTTGGCCTTTCAACAAAAGTTTTACCTCATAACTTTATTGAACTTATTGAGGCATCAATCAAACACTTACAAGGAAAGCGCTTTACTATAGTTCCTGATTTTGCTACTGGAGGAATAGCGGATTTTTCAAATTATAATGACGGCTTACGCGGAGGTAAAGTTCGTTGTAGAGCCCGCATTGGTCAATTGAATAAAAACACACTTGTCATTACCGAGGTTCCATTTGGGACAACTACATCTTCCTTGATCGATTCCATCCTTAAAGCTAATGATAAAGGTAAAATAAAAATCAAAAAAATTGAGGATAATACAGCAGCTGAAGTTGAGATTCTCATTCATTTACCATCTGGTATTTCACCAGACAAAACAATAGATGCTTTGTTTGCATTCACTAACTGTGAGACATCGATATCGCCTTTAGGTTGTGTGATAGAAGACAACAAGCCTTTGTTTGTTGGGGTGTCGGAAATGCTACGCCATTCGACCAATCTTACGTTAGAGCTATTAAAGCTAGAGCTAGAAATTAGACTCAATGAATTGGAGGAGCAGTGGCACTTTGCATCTTTAGAACGCATATTCATCGAGAATAGAATTTACCGCGACATAGAAGATGAAGAAACGTGGGAAGGAGTGATTTCAGCAATTGACAAAGGACTAAAACCTTATATTCAACATCTTAAGCGTGCCATTACAACAGATGATATTACACGGCTTACAGAAATTAGAATTAAAAGAATTTCAAAGTTTGATATTGATAAAGCTCAGCAAAAAATAGAAGCTTTAGAAGATCAAATTGAAGAAACTAAAGGCTATTTAGCCACAATCATAGATTATGCAATTGCTTACTTTAAGCGCTTGAAAGCCGATTATGGTAAGGGTAAGGAACGAAAAACTGAAATTAAAGTTTTTGCTGATGTAGATGCAACTAAAGTTGTGATCAGAAACACAAAGCTTTACGTAAATAGGGAAGAAGGTTTTGTAGGAACAGGGATGCGCCGAGAGGAATACGTCTGTGACTGCAGTGATATTGATGATATTATCGTGTTTACAAAAGCAGGGAAAATGATGGTCACCAAAGTGGATACAAAAACTTTTGTGGGTAAAAATATCATTCATGTGTCGGTATTCAAGAAGAAAGACACACGGACTATATATAATATGATTTACAAGGATGGTAAAGGTGGAGCATCGTATATAAAGCGCTTTGCAGTGACTTCAATTACCCGTGATCGGGAATATGACCTAACTAAAGGAAAGCCACAAACAAATGTGCTGTACTTTTCGGCAAATCCAAATGGTGAGGCTGAAATTGTTTCTGTTTTATTACGTCAAGTAGGTAGTATTAAAAAATTGAAGTGGGATGTTGACTTTTCAGATATTTCCATCAAGGGGCGTGCGAGTAATGGTAATATAGTAACAAAACACGCTGTTAAGCGTATCGAATTAAAAGAAAAGGGGGTGAGCACCCTCAAACCTCGTAAAATTTGGTTTGACGATACTATACAACGTTTGAATGTTGATGGTCGTGGCGATTTGATAGGTGAGTTTAGAGGTGAGGACCGCTTATTGGTAATTACACAGTCTGGGCTGATTAAAACAATTGTCCCAGAAATCACAACGCATTTTAGTGATGATATGATTGTGCTGGAAAAATGGATACCTTCGAAACCAATATCTGCCATTTATTTTGATGGAGCCAAAGAAAAGTACTTTGTAAAGCGTTTTCTGATTGAAAATGAAAGTAAAGAAGAAGTTTTTATTTCTGCCCATGCCTCCAGTGCCTTAGAAATTGTAAGTACAGATTGGCTTCCAATGGTAGAGCTTATGTTCGCCAAGGACAGGGGTAAAGACCGTAAACCAAATCAAAAAATTGATGTTGCACAATTTATTGACGTGAAAGGTATTTCTGCACAAGGAAATCAATTATCCCGTCAAAAAGTAAACCAAATTGACTTATTGGAGCCATTGCCATTTCAAGCACCTGAAGCTATACCTGCAGACGAGTTAGAAGTTGTTGATGAAGTAGAAATTTCGGTTGAAGCCCATTTACAACAACAGAAAATCCTGGAGGAAACTCTACCTGCCACAGAAGATGAAGAAGTGCAGCAGTCGGATGATTTATCATCGGGTTCAACAGATCCTGAAGAAGGACAAATTACTTTGTTTTAGTCTATTCGCTTAGCTCTGCCTTTTTGCTTAATCGAGCTACCCACATACCCATATTCAAATGTGTAAGCATTTTTTGTTGTGCTTAAGATTTTAAGATGCACATCTTTTTGTTCTGCTCTGTTTTTTGGATTAAGGGTTTTGAAAATCATTTCACAATCATTAATCCATCGCACTGAGGCTGTATCTGTTTTTGAGTTAAAATATTCAATTTGAATGTTATTAGTCCTAGAAAATTCAGAAATAAAGGTTTTTCCATCAATTAGAATGCTGCTTTCGAACTTACCTGTTTTGAATGAAGTACAGTCACGTTCTATCGAGTAGCAAGAACACAGCAAAAGGGAGAAGAGCAAATAAGTATAGTACATAAAACAAAAATACAAAACTAAATAAGAATTACTTCAATAATTTATCTCCGCAGCTCCCAAAAGTTCCGTCTTTATAAAAAATCACTATACGTTCTATTGCTTTGGAACTATCAGCTTCAGGGTCATTTTTAGCTTCAGTATGCTGTATATTAGTTTTTGTTGTTGGGGCTGATGTTATTGGAGTAGAGGTTATGGATATCATTTCACCAGTACCATTGAGAAGCCAATACAAGCTAATGTCTGGAA
>JAQCJC010000064.1 GCA_027593245.1 Bacteroidota bacterium
GGAACACTTAACGAATTGCTTTTACAAGATTTTCATTTGGAATCCAACAAAAGTACTTTTATAGATGGTAATTTTGAATTTAAAAATTTAATAGACGCTGAAGCTAAACCTTTTCAAATGCGGGGTGATATTGCGCGTTTAGCATCCAAGTACACGGACTTAAAAGGGATTCTACCTCGAATACTAGGACATAATATTCCGTCGAATTTGTCAGCCTTAGGATTGTTTACAATTCGCGGGACCACGCTTATTTCAGGCCCTACAATAGATGCCGACTTTGAGGCTAATACGGCCTTGGGGACTGTTGTTGCAGATCTTGAACTTTCAAAAGTTAAATTCATAGATGATGCTGAATATGAAGGGGTAATTGAATTTAAAGATTTTGATTTAGGACAGCTTATTGGGCAACCAAATTTTGGGCTTATGTCTTCACAATTCAAATTAAAAGGTAGAGGCTTTACATTAGAAAAATTAAAATCGAACATTGAAGGAAGCTGTTCTACTTTTGAGTTTAACAATTACCTGTATTCTAATCTAGATGTTCAAGGTCTTGTTCAAGATAAGGTGTTTAATGGAGCTCTCCGTGTGGTTGATCCCAGTCTTACGATGGATTTTGAGGGTCTTGTTGATTTTTCTGATGAAGAAAATATTTACGACTTTTCGGCAAGTATTGCCAATGCAGATTTGAATGCTTTGCATTTTGTTGAGCGCGATTCGATCGCTGTTTTCAATGGTGCAGTCGCAATGGACATGAGGGGGACAAATTTAGATGATGTCCGCGGCTTTCTTCAATTTAAAAACACCTCGTATTCAAACCAGAATGATGATTATTATTTTGAAGACTTTCAGATTTCATCAGATTTTAACCTTAACAATATCCGCACAATTTCAGTAAACTCACCGGAGATTATTAGAGGAACATTCAAAGGAAATTTCATTGTTAAAGAACTTCCAAAATTGGTGAATAATGCACTTAGTGAAATTTATTCACGAAAAGACATTAACGATATCACACCAAACCAGTCGCTTGATTTTAACTTTAAAATTTACAATAAAATTATAGAGGTTTTTTATCCCAATCTGCGTTTAGGTTCAAATACTTTTGTTCGTGGAACTCTGCACAGTGATCCTGAAAAATTTTCGCTAAAATTTAAGTCGCCTAATATTAATTTTGAAAACTATTTTGCCGAACAGATTGAGGTTCAACTCATAAATGACAATCCAATTTTCAATACCTACGTCGAATTGGATAGCTTAAGCACTCCTTTTTACTCTGCAAAAGATTTTAGCTTAATTAATATTACGCTTAACGATACGCTTTATATAAAATCGCAATTCAAGGGCGGACGACAATCCTCTGATAATTTTGATTTCAATTTATTTTACACCACTGATGATGAAAAGTCTATTTTAGGCTTAAAGCCATCTTTTGTGAATTTTAAAAATACCCCATGGCGGTTGAATGCAAACAATAATTCAAAAAATAAGCTTGTTTTTGATTTAGGCTTTAATGAAGTTATCCTGCAGGACGTCGATATGTCTTTTGAGGATGAACAATTAGTCATGAGCGGTCAGTTAAAAGACTCTCTTTCAGCTGATTTTACGCTTGATTTTAACAATGTAGACTTGGCTAAAGTCACTCCTGAAATCGATAGCTTACAGTTGGGCGGTGTTGTAAATGGTAATTTAAATATTCTAAAACAAAACGAAATTTACCTCCCAAAATCCTTGCTTACAATTGATGATTTTGAAGTCAACCGCTTTAATTTAGGTGCTTTTAATGCTTCCATTGCAGGTAATTCGTCTCTGACTAATTACGATGTGGATGTTGTTGTAAAAGACGATAAAAATGAATCGTTTTCTGCTAAGGGAAGTTTAGATGTATCTGGCGATAATTCAAATTTAGATTTACAATTGAAATTTAATGATTTTCTGCTCGATCCCTTAGATCCGTTTGGAGGAGGTGTTATTAAAAATATTAGAGGTAAAGTATGTGGAAATTCAACAATTACTGGACGCATCCAACGTCCACAAATCAATGGTTCTTTGAATTTAAATGAAGGCGGTATTGCGGTTCCCTATCTCAACATCGATTATACTTTTTCACCACAAACAAAAATAGATTTAATTGGGCAGCGTTTTGTGTTCAAATCGGCTGTATTTACAGATACTAAATATAAGTCTGAAGGGGCTTTGAGTGGCGTACTCAGTCATGTAAATTTTAAAGATTGGGCTATAGATTTAGCGATCACCTCGGAACGGCTTTTGGTATTGAATACAAAAGAGTCTGATGATGCGCTCTACTACGGAACTGGATTTGTGTCGGGTCAAATTGACATCACTGGCCCAATGAAACAGTTGTTTATCGATGCAGACGTATCTACATCCAAAGGAACTGTATTCAAGATTCCTCTTAGCGATAGCGAAATGATTAGTGAAAATTCGTACATCAAATTTATTAGCCCTGAAGAAAAAAATATCAAGAGCAAAGGGCGAGACATCAAGTTAGATGAAATAAAGGGTGTGGAGTTGGAGTTTAACATGGATGTTACCGACGATGCTGAAATTGAAATTGTTTTTGATAAAGAAACTGGAAGCTCAGTCGTTGGCCGTGGAAATGGAAGTATGTTGGCGCAAATCAACACAAATGATAAGTTTTTGATGTTTGGAGATTTCCTGGTACTTTCAGGGTATTACAACTACAGCATAGGAAGAGTAATTCAGAAAAAGTTCAAACTGGTTAAGGATGGTTCATTGGTTTGGGATGGTGATCCGCTTCAGGCCGAAATAAATCTAGAGGCTGTCTATGATGATATTTCTGTGAACCCGTCCACTCTTTTAGATAACCCAATCAACCAGACCATTCCCGCAGAAGTTCTAATCAATTTGACTGGAGCGCTCGAAAAGCCAGACTTGGCATTTGATATCCGTTTTCCAAATATAAATTCGGCACTAAACAGTGAGCTCAAGGACCGCCTTCGCGATAAGGATAAAAGAGACTTTCAGGCACTTTCTTTACTGACTACAGGTTCCTTTAGAAGTAAGTTAGCTCTAGATTCTCAAGATGCATTTGAATTAGTTTCTGATGGTGTAACAAACGTTTTAAATGATATTTTTTCTGACGCTGACAATAAAGTCAAACTCGGCCTTAATTTAGATATTGGAAAGAATACTCCAGAATTTGAGACTGACAGTCGCGTTGGAGTCACCTTATCCACAAAAATCAGTGAAAATGTATTGATCAATGGAAAGTTAGGAGTGCCTGTAGGAGGAGTCAGTGAAACTACGGTAGCTGGCGATTTCGAGGTTCAAGTACTTTTAAATGAAGACAGAACATTGTCGTTAAAATTTTTCAACCGAGAAAACAGCATTCAAAATTTTGGTGAGCAAATTGGCTATACCCAAGGGCTAGGTTTGTCCTACAATATAGAATTTGATAATCTTAGAGAGTTGTTTAAAGAATTGTTTGTGAATAAGAACAAAATTGATTCGACTATACAAGAGAATAAAGAGAATTCTTCCCTTCCAGATTATATGGAATTCAAATAATAAGCATTGAAAGGCTGTTAAATGCGTAAGTTTTCTACTTAAAAATAGAATAGTTATTAACGAAAACGATTGAATTTTGTATAGAATTAAAATTAAGTCCTCATAGCTGTATTTATCAAGCATAAGTTTATTAATTTAGCCGAATTAAAGCTATAATCATATGGCCAATTCAATAAAAAAAATAGGAGTTTTAACTTCCGGTGGTGATGCCCCTGGGATGAATGCAGCTATAAGATCTGTAGTTCGTACTTGCGCGTTTCACCAAATAGAATGTGTGGGTATTTACAGAGGATACGAAGGTATGATTGACGGTGACTTTAAAGTTTTAGATGCCCGAAGCGTAAATCATATCATCAACAAAGGCGGGACTTTTTTAAAATCTGCTCGTTCAGATCGTTTCAGAACTAAAGAAGGGCGAAAAGAAGCTTACGACCAACTCTTAAAGCACGCGGTTGATGCTCTAGTGCTCATTGGTGGAGACGGAACCTTTACTGGCGGGATGGTTTTTAATGAAGAATATAACTTTCCTGTTGTTGGTATCCCCGGTACCATAGATAATGATATTGTTGGAACAAACTTCACTCTTGGATACGATACCGCACTCAATACGGTTGTTGAGGCAATTGATAAAATTCGCGATACTGCAAGTTCACACAAGCGCTTATTCTTTGTTGAGGTTATGGGAAGAGATGTTGGACACATAGCACTTAATGCTGGTGTGGGTTCTGGTGCAGAAGAAATTTTAGTTCCCGAAGAGGATTTAGGTTTAGATCGTTTATTGGAGTCTTTGGAAAAAAGCAAACATACAGGTAAATCATCCAGTATAGTTGTGGTCGCAGAAGGCGACAAAACTGGAAAAAATGTTTTTGAACTTCGTGATTATGTTGAAGAAAATCTTGAAGGATACGACGTAAGAGTATCCGTTTTAGGACACATGCAACGCGGTGGATCTCCATCTTGTTTCGATCGCGTTTTAGCATCCAGAATGGGGGTTAAAGCTGTTGAAACATTAATTGAGGGTAAAAATAATGTTATGGTAGGTACCATCAACAATAAACTCGAATTATACCCTATAAATAAAGCCGTAAAAGGCCACTCCAAAATAGATGATGAGCTCCTTAGAGTTTCTGACATCATGAGTACATAAATTAACTAATCTAAATATAATACATAAAATGACAAAAGTGAAAATTGGAATCAACGGATTTGGTAGAATAGGAAGGATAGCTTTTAGAATAGCTTCTGAACGACCAAACGTTGAAGTTGTAGGAATCAATGATTTATTGGATGTTGAACACCTTGCATACCTTCTGAAGTACGATTCAGTACATGGGCAATTTAAAGGCAGTATTGACGTTAAAAACGGCAATTTAGTTGTCAACGGAAAAGAAATCCGCATTAGCTCTGAACGCAACCCAGAAGACCTCAAGTGGGATGCAGTAGGTGCAGATGTTGTCATGGACTGTACTGGAATTTTCACAACGCTCGAGGGTGCACAAAAACACATTACAGCTGGCGCTAAAAAAGTAGCAATTTCTGCTCCTTCAGCAGATGCTCCCATGTTTGTTATGGGGGTAAACCACCACCAAATTACTGCCGAAAACACAATTGTTTCTAATGCTTCTTGTACAACTAACTGTTTGGCACCTTTGGCTAAAGTCATTAATGACAATTTCGGAATTGTTGAAGGGCTAATGACTACTGTACACGCGGCTACAGCAACTCAATTTACTGTTGATGGGCCATCGCGCAAGAACTATAGACTGGGTCGTGCGTCATTGAATAACATTGTACCAGCGTCTACAGGTGCTGCTAAAGCTGTAGGTAAAGTTATCCCAGAACTTAATGGGAAATTAACAGGTATGGCTTTCAGAGTTCCAACGGTTGATGTTTCCGTTGTTGATTTAACTTGCCGCCTAGAGAAAAGTGCTACTTTTGAGGAAGTAAAAGCAGCACTTAAAAAAGCTTCTGAGAACGAGCTCAATGGTGTATTGGGATACACTGAGGAAGGAGTGGTGTCACAAGATTTTGTTTCGGAACCTAAAACAAGTACTTTCGACGCGAATGCAAGTATTGGTCTTAACGATAATTTTGTAAAGTTAATCTCTTGGTACGACAATGAATACGGATACTCTTCTAAGCTAGTAGATTTAGCCCAACATATCAATTCATTATAATTCTTATTTAAAAAACACTGTTCGAACGAACGGTGTTTTTTTTAAAATAATTCAGCATCATGATTTTTATAATAGACAGTGGCTCTACAAAGTGTGATTGGATTGCGATTGATCCCAAGACAGGAGAGCAGGTTTTTGAAAAACAAAGAACAAATGGATTAAATCCTGCTATAATTTCTGAGGGGGAAGCACGTGAAGTCATAAATGCTAATAAAATACTTATTGACAATAAGTCTAAAGTTGATCATGTGTTTTTCTATGGTGCAGGCTGCGGTACTGTAGAAGCCCCAAAAATGTTAAAAAGAGTACTAGAGTCTATATTCATTAATGCTGCCGTAGAAGTGAAAGAGGATACTTATGCAGCTATATATTCAACTGTTGGTGTAGCGCACAGTCCTGCAGTCGTTTGTATTTTGGGGACAGGCTCAAATTGCACTTATTTTGATGGTTCGGATATTCACCAACGTGTAATTTCTTTGGGGTATTCAATAATGGATGATGCTTCTGGCAACTATTTTGGGCGCCAATTGTTACGAGATTATTACTTTAATTTTATGCCGCATGATTTGAAATTAATTTTCAAAACACGGTACAACATGAACGACGATTTTATAAAGGTTAACCTATACAAACAACCTAATCCAAATGCTTATTTGGCAACTTTTGCCGAGTTTTTAATTTTGAATAAAGAATCAACTTATGTGCAAGCTGTCATTAAAAAAGGCTTGAAGTCTTTTGTGGAAACCATGATCATGCAATTCAAAGACGAAATCAAAACTGTACCAGTTCATTTTGCAGGTTCAATTTCTTTTTTCCTTCAGCGCGAGATTAAAGAAGTCGCTCAAGAATATGGTTTTACAGTCGGTAATTTTCAAAGACGTCCCATCGAAGGCTTAGCGGACTACCATACGAGTCAATTACAGGGTTAGTTGTTTAGCATGCGGCGATTACGCTGATTTCCACATTTACAAATTTTGGCAAATTTGCAACTTCAACCGTTTCTCTGGCTGGGGCTGTCTCAGCATTAAAATATTGTCCATAAATCTTATTAATTTTAGAGAAGTTGTGCATATCAGAAACAAAAATAGAAGACTTAATAACATTCTCAAATGTCATCCCCGCCGCTTCAAGTATAGCTTTTAAGTTTTCCATTACCAATTTAGTTTCTTTTTCAATATCGTCTATTTCTAAAGCTCCAGTTTTCGGATTTATAGCAATTTGTCCGGAAGTATAAAGTAGATTTCCTAAAAGCACCGCCTGATTGTAAGGCCCTATTGGTGCCGGTGCTTTATCTGTTGTTATGATTTTTTTCATTTTCTTAAAAATTTATAATGTTTTATCGCGCTGTCGCTGTTTATCGTATTTAAGGTCACTTAGGATACTAGACCGAATGCCAATAAAAAAGTTCCATGAAGTTCTACTGCTGAATGGGATCCATGAAAAGTTCATTCGCCAACTCTCTAAGTCCCGTTCAAAACGCAATTGGGTGTAGGTGAAACCATTATTTTTAAAATCGTACCCTGAAGATGCACCTACGCTCCAACGCGGTGATAACTCGATATCTCCTGAAAACATAAGCGAGTGTGAAGAGATTTCGTTTTGTCGTCTGGAATTATTGTAATTTAATGCATAAGCCAAGCGCAAACTCCACGGGATCTTATATTTGTACAAATCTGTTGGTTTAGCTTCTTCATCGTTTTTGTTACTGTTGTTAAGTCGCCTGTCTGCAAAATCTTGAGGTTTTCCAAATAAATCGTCTGCACGGCCACCACTTCTTAAAGATTCATTTTTTGCAGCATCATTTTCATCAGAATCCCCACCAAAGGAGTCGTTAGAGAGATTGTAGCTCATGGTAAAATTCGCACTTGAAATCCTAAATAAACTTCCTCCATTATTTATGTTAAACTCGTTTATTTTTCTGTTTGTATTATCTAATGCATAGGGGTCAAGAGTAGCCCCAAAGTTGACACTCATTTTATTGTCAAACAACTGAGTTCCACCAGACATACGTACAGGACTAAAATTTAAGGAGTCTGCAGCAATATTATAATTTGTTGAAAAGTTTAAAGAATTCAAAAGAAATATCTTTTTAGGCTCAGTCGCGGTACTGTCTTTGGAGCGTACCTTTGCTTCGACATTGTTACTCAGCGATAACCCAATACTGCTAGAGAAGCGATTACCAGGTGCTCCAAAAAGCGATTGCTCAAAGCGACTGTACTCCACTTGATCAGTGGTTAGGCCATCGGCACTAACTACTTCATAGGTGTCGTAATATTGATTAAATGCAGGGGAAATATTATAACTTATTGAGGGCCGCACGACATGTCGAATCGCTTGTATTTTTTTGTCCTCCCCAAAGTCAAAAAGCCCATAAATTGTGGTTCCTAAGCTAGTGCTAAAATTATAAG
This sequence comes from Bacteroidota bacterium, assembly GCA_027593245.1. GTDB lineage: Bacteria > Bacteroidota > Bacteroidia > Flavobacteriales > Flavobacteriaceae > UBA3537. Next base: position 8,135 of record JAQCJC010000064.1, read on the forward strand.
TTGTAAAGGAATCGAATCCTTTAACTGGAGTTACCACAACCTCTTCATTGTCTGTGTCATACTCTTTTTCTATGGTTTTAAACGTCCAATTGTGATCGAAATTGGCGCTTGTACTCATACTGAAGTATTTAAATAACTTAAAGTTGGTGCTTATAGGAATACTGTGTTTTACCCCGGCTTTTGCATCTTCAAACATTTCTTTTTTAAAAAACAAGGAGTCTGTTGTTTGAATACGGTTTTCGCCTCGAACATTATATTGGAAATTAATGTTCTGAAACACTCCCTTTTTACTTCCTGTTTTGGGTGCAAATGGGAATACCCGGTCTACACTCCCTTGGAATGTTGGCAAGGTCATATTTATGGTTTCTGTATTTGTGTTTTGTGAATGAGTTGCGGTTACACTCAAATTCACCTGTGGTTCACCCTGAAAAGTTTTTGAATAAGAAACAGAGGATGCTAGCGTGTTGTTCAGGAAGTTAGAGCTGTTAAGCTGATTTATAGATTCCTGGTAATACGTACTGCTCCCTAAATTTACAGAAGCCGAAAACCGAGAACTTGGGTTCGACTTGCTGTCTTGATTTTGGTTCCAACGAAGGTTGTAGATAACGCTTTTTGAATAATCGGGAAAACCTCTTTCGCTGTTAATGAGGTTTTCATACCTGAAACTAAGTGTTCCTCTAAATTTATAGCGCAGTGCGTAATTACTTTCCAAGCGTAAACCATAACTTCCGTTGGTGTAGTAGTCCCCTAGAGTGGCTAAGTCGATATAATCGCTTAGCGCAAAGTAGTATCCTCCATTTTGTAGAAAATAACCACGGTTATTTTGTTCTCCAAATGAAGGGAAAATTACTCCAGAAGTCCTTTTTTTACTCAACGGAAAAAATGCAAAAGGCAAACCAATAGGAGTAGGAACATCAGCAATAAACATATTAGTGAGCCCAGTAACTATTTTTTTGCCCGGCACAACTTTGGCTTTGCGTAAAAGAAAATAATACTCCGGGTTCTCTTCATTCTCGGAGGTAGTAAATTTGGCCCGCTTGACAAAATAAACTGAATCATTTTCTTTCTTAGTGAGCTTCGAAATAATCCGGCCCCCTTGTTGTTCTGTTTTTGAATTCCAGATCAGAGCTTTTTTTGTTTTCATGTTAAAAACAATAGAGTCCGGCTCTACGATATCACTTCCTTGCTTAAAAACAGGAGGCTGAGAGTAATTTCCGAGAGAGTCTTTAATGCGGCCAGCATAAACCAAATCATTGGCATAGTCTATTGTGATGACACCAGATTGAATATCCATATCTTGGTATTGGACTTGTGCCTCGTTGTACAAATAAATTTGTTTCTTTTTCTGATTAACAGATGTGATATCTTTTGCTTTGTAGTTTATAATACCATCTAAAAGACCTTTAGATTTTGTTATGCTGTCATTATTTACAGAATCTTTTACGGCTACAACAGGCTTTTTGTTTGGGATAGAATCTAAAACTTTAATTTTAGAAACCGAAACTGAATCTGGTGTTTGTATTGCAGATTTGGGAACTCCCTGAGCTGCAACCAAACTGTTAGTAAGCATTGTAAAACTTAGAATAAAAAGTAGTTGAAAGTATATTGTTTTCAATGCTTTTAGGTGTATTTTTGTAATGAATGGTCTGGTTTTTGAAATACCAAAGTTAAGGATATTTTCAGCGTTTTTAATATTTGAATACATCAACAACAAGCCAAGCAAAATTTAGTATGCAAATTAAACCATTTTTAACAATACTGTTGTGTTTTTTTGGATTGATTTCTCTAGCTCAGACCAAAAACAATACCAAACCTTTTGTTGTTGTATTAGATGCCGGTCATGGCGGCAAGGACCCAGGTCGTCCGACTGCCTATGGCTATAAAGAAAAAGATATTGTTCTAGATGTTGTTTTACGTGTTGGTAAGCTCTTGGAAAATGTAGATGATGTACAGGTTATTTATACACGTAAAAAAGATGTTTTTCTGGAACTACGCGAACGCGCATCCATAGCTAATAAAGCCGATGCCGACCTTTTTGTTTCTATTCATTGTAATGCTCATAATTCCGATGCTCATGGGACTGAAACATTTGTTTTAGGTCTTCATCGAAACGCTTCCAATTTCCGTATCGCCCAACAAGAAAATGAGGTTATTTTTATGGAAGATAACTACGAACAAAATTATGAAGGTTTTGACCCTAGCTCACCAGAGTCGTTCATTGGTTTAACTCTTTTACAAGAAGATTATCTAGACCAAAGTATTTTGCTAGCGCGCAAAATTCAAAATAATTTTACGCAAAAACTCAAACGACGCGACCGCGGAGTTAAACAGGCTGGTTTTTGGGTCCTACACAATACCTATATGCCAAGCGTTTTGGTTGAGACTGGTTTTATAACCAACAAAAAAGAAGGAGATTATTTGAATTCAAATCGTGGTAAAGAAGAAATTTCCAATAGTATTTTTAATGCCATCATAGATTATAAATCTAGTTTGAATTCTGATGTAAAATTCGAAAACCCAATTGAAGAGACTCCGCAAGTTGCTTCAGCTGTATTTTTTAGAGTGCAGATTGCTGCTGGTGCCAAAAAACTTGCACCAGCCCCCTATAATTTTAATGGACTTAGCCCTATATCAAGAGTGAAATCAACAACCCTTTATCGCTATTTTTATGGCGAAACAACAGATTACGAGACCGTTTTAAAGTTGAAAGCTGAAGCCATAGAAAAAGGCTATGCCTCAGCATTTGTAGTGGCCTATGAAAATGGCTTAAAAATTCCTATCGATAAAGCCCTTAAAACAAAAACAAATTAACCTCACAGATTATAAATTAATTATTAGATTTGTAAGGCATCAAAACCTTTAGTATTGAGAACCACAAAAGAAATTAAAACAGCAATATTAGTCCTCTCAGGGATTTTATTATTTATATTTATTTT
>JAQCJC010000065.1 GCA_027593245.1 Bacteroidota bacterium
AATTATTTAAAAGGGGAGAATTTACTAAGTAGTGCCCGAAAAATTACAGCGGTTTACGACAATGTTGAAGGGCTAACCTCTTCTGCGGCAGTGACTATAAATGGTCATTCTATTGGTAAAGTGCAAGATGTTCGTTTTACTGAAGACGGCAGTGGAAAATTAGAGGTTGTCATGCTAATTGAAAGTGATTTTGAATTTTCCGTGAACAGTACTGCTGAACTGTATGAATCTGGACTTATAGGGGGAAAAGCTATTGCTATTGTCCCTGCCTTTGATGGAGCTGATAACGTTTCGTCTGGAGTTGTACTTAAATCCTCTGTAAAACCGGGTCTTACTGAACTTGTGAATCAACGCTTAACTCCACTTCAAGAAAAAATTGAATCAGTAATGGTTAGTGCTGATGCACTTTTATTGAATGTCAATAGTGTTTTTGATGCGAAAACAAAAACCCATCTTAAAGGGAGTATTGCTCAACTAGAACAAACCATTTTATCTTTTGAATCTACTTCCAATGCGCTTAATAATTTAGTAGAAGACAACAAATCATCTATTTCATCAACACTGAATAACTTTAGTGAATTATCTGAGGATCTCACTGAAGTGAGTGCCAATTTGGTTGATGCCAATTTGAAGGAAACCATTAATGGACTTCAGTCTACTTTATCTAATTTTGATACGTTACTTAGTGCAATTGATAAGGGTGAAGGCTCCGTTGGTAAACTCATGAAAGATGAAGGCTTGTATAACAATTTAGAGGGTGCTCTTGGACAACTGCAAGCTCTTCTTGAAGACATGAAGCTAAACCCTAAGCGGTATGTTCATTTTTCATTGTTTGGCAAGAAAAATAAGCCTTACAGTCAAGGTGAAACAGAAACTAAAGAATAATAATTTAAAATGACGCTGTTGCCAAATATCATTTTTGGGCTCATTTTACTGAGCGGTATTGGTTTTTTTGTAAAAAACATCAATAAACTCAGGCGGAATATCAAATTAGGTAAATCTATCAATATAGAGGAAGGGTCTTCTAAACAAAGATGGGCAAATATGGCGCGCATAGCTCTTGGTCAGAGTAAAATGGTGCGTCGACCAATATCCGGAATATTGCATATTATTGTTTATGTAGGATTTATTGTCCTCAATATTGAAGTATTAGAAATTGTTATCGACGGTCTATTTGGTACACACCGCATATTTTCCTCAATAGGTTCATTGTATGGTGTACTCATTGGAATATTTGAAGTATTTGCGCTCTTGGTTTTTGTTGCTGTTGTTGTGTTTTGGCTGCGTAGAAATGTTCTTCGTATTAAACGATTTATGAGTTCAGAAATGAAAGGTTGGCCAAAGCTAGACGGCAATCTAATCCTTTATTTTGAGCTTGTTTTGATGGCGCTTTTCATCATAATGAATGCTACAGACACACAGTTTCAGTCCATGAATTCTGGAAACATCGTCAGTGGAGTAGTAGCCCCTTGGTTTGAAGGTCTACCCATACACGCTATAGAAAGAGCAGCCTGGTGGTTGCACATTGTTGGGATTTTAATTTTTCTAAATTATTTGTACTATTCCAAACATCTACATATTTTACTGGCTTTCCCAAACACGTATTACGGTCGATTAGCTCCTAATGGTCAGATGGATAACTTGGATTCAGTTACTAATGAAGTAAAACTCATGATGGATCCCGATGCTGACCCCTATGCCTTGGCGGATGAACCAGCAGATGAGCCTGGAAAATTTGGTGCAAGTGATGTTTTTGATTTAAATAGAATTCAACTTTTAAACGCCTATACTTGTACTGAATGCGGAAGATGTACCAGCGAATGCCCAGCAAATCAAACTGGAAAAAAATTATCGCCCCGCAAAATTATGATGGATACCCGCGATCGACTTCAAGAAGTGGGGCAAATTATTGACGTCAATAAGGGCACTTTTAAAGCTGACGGGAAACAGCTTTTGGGGGATTACATTTCCAATGAGGAGTTGTGGGCCTGTACGAGTTGTAACGCATGTGTAGAAGCTTGCCCAATCAGTATTAATCCGCTGTCAATTATTTTGGACATGCGCCGCTATTTAGTCATGGAGCAAAGTGCAGCGCCAATCGAGTTGAATACAATGATGACCAATATAGAAAATAACGGCGCACCATGGCCGTATAATCAAATGGACCGATTAAACTGGAATAACGAATAATACTAAATTAAAAAATGAAAAGAGAAGAAGCTGACGCATTATTGCACCAAAAAGTAGAAGAAGGAGAATTGATAAGCCCTGTATTTCCTGATGGTGTAAAAAATTACCTTATTGATATTGATGGAACAATTACTGAGGATGTACCAAACGAAGAACCAGAACGTATGGCAACCTGCCTTCCTTTTGAAGATGCAAAAATAACCTGTAACAAATGGTATGATGAAGGACATATGATTTGTTTTTTTACTTCGCGTACAGAAGAACATAGAGCTGTTACTCAAACATGGTTGGAAACACATGGATTCAACTACCATACTTTGTTGATGGGTAAACCTAGAGGAGGGAACTACCACTGGATTGATAACCACTTGGTAAAAGCCACACGTTACAGAGGTAAATTCACAGATCTAGTTGAAAAAGAAGTTACCATCCAAGTTTTTGATGATGGTAAAAATATATAAAATATAAGCACATGAGTGAACAACTTAAAGTACCCACCATGGCCGAATTGCATGCACAGGGCATCGTACCTGAGGTATTGTTTTGGGTTGGTTGTGCTGGAAGTTTTGACGATAGAGCCAAGAAAATCACAAAGGCTTTAGTTAAAATTTTACACAAAGCCAATGTTAAATTTGCGGTATTGGGTGCTGAAGAAAGTTGTACAGGAGATCCTGCTAAGCGCGCTGGAAACGAATTTCTGTTTCAAATGCAAGCCATTACGAATATAGAAGTGTTGAACGGATATGCTGTTAATAAAATAGTTACTGCTTGCCCTCATTGTTTTAATACACTAAAAAACGAATACCCCTCTTTAGGTGGTTCATATGAAGTGGTACATCACACCCAATTTTTAAAGAGTTTGTTGGAAGAGAAAAGACTCACAATTGAAGGAGGAAAATTCAAAGGTAAACGCATTACTTTTCACGATCCTTGCTATTTAGGACGTGCCAACAATATCTATGAAGCTCCTAGAGATTTGATTTCAAAATTGGATGGTGAACTTGTAGAAATGAAAAATTGCCGCAAAAAGGGCCTCTGTTGTGGAGCTGGAGGTGCGCAAATGTTTAAAGACGCTGAGGCTGGTGATAAAGAAATCAACATTGAGCGTACAGAACAAGCTATTGAAGTAAAACCAGAAATTATAGCAGCCGGATGTCCATTTTGTAATACCATGATGACAGATGGTGTTAAAAATAAGGCTGAAGGTCAGATTGAAGTTATGGATGTCGCTGAACTCATTGCTAATGCACAAGACTTATAATTGAGATATGACAGTTGATTTTAAATCCCTTCCTGATACCGCACGCATTTGGATTTACCAAAGTAACCGCTCTTTCTCACCCGATGAGTTAGCCGAAATCACTCGAAAAACTAAGGAGTTTTTAGAGCAGTGGACAGCTCATGGAACTGCACTTAAAGCAGGATTCGAACTCAAATACAAACGTTTTCTAGTTATCGGTTTAGATCAACCTCAGACAGCAACAGGTTGTTCTATCGATGTCTCGGTTCATTTCATACAACAGTTGGAAAAAGCCTACCAAGTTGATCTTTTGGATAAGTTGAATGTCTCTTATAAACAAGGAGAATTTATCGCCTACAAAGCACTTAAGGATTTTAAAAAAATGGCTAAAAACAAAGCTGTTTCATTGAAAACAATTGTATTCAACCACTTAGTTCAAACCAAGGCAGAGTACAAAGACCACTGGGAAGTTCCAGCCTCTGAGAGTTGGCATGCACGTTTTTTTTAAGGCATAGCAAAACGAACACTTACTTCACTTTCTACTTTTATTTTTGAAAATTCAATATTGATGGGTTCTTCTGTAGCTTCAGCAATTTCATAATCAGATCTAGCCATTGTACGCATCTGATTGTAATAAGGTCTACTGTAAAATTTATCGCTTATATGTATCGCTTTTCCCAGTTCTTGTTCTAGTGGAGCGGTGAGAGCTTTTCCTTGTTGTTTTGCTTTAAGAATCGCCTTTGATTTTAATTTTAGTTTTAGATTTTCAATATCAGAATAGGCTGTTTTGATAAGCCGAACGTTGGATATTCCTTTACTTTCTAATCCAATAAGAACTTTACCAGCTGTTAACGCATCATAAACTTCTAGCACATATGATTTCGATTTAAGGACATTTTTTCGTTTTAAAAAATATTTTCTGTATGTACTTTCTAGGTTGTCAATTTTCAATTGCTTTTTCAGGTCAATACTTAAATTTTCCAGTACATCAGCCATTTTTCTTTCTTGCTTTTCTAATGATGTTTTGTTGCGGTCTTCGCCCTCATGAATATAAATTGAAAGAAAAATTTGATTGGGGGTGACTAGGGTATCTACTTTAGCAGTTGTTTCTAGGTAGGGGCGATCAATAAAATTTTTTGTTTGTGCAGTTGCAACGCCACACATAAGAAAACTAAGGAGGTAAATGATTTTTTTCATAATAATAGAATTTTTTAATATCCCAAAAGGAACAAGATGTGTGCCAAATGCTGTTTTTTATTTCCCTCTCTTCAATATTTGTGTAATTATAGCAACTTCTATTATTGAAAATCTTACAAAAAATAGTATTTTGGTATGGTATTTTCACAGCTATTGAAAACTCAACCTATGCGCTATTTATTTTCTTTTTTTTTGGGACTTCACTTCTTTGTCTTATCGGCCCAATCTCCACTTATTACAAAAGATTCTTTAGCACAACAGCAATGGGTTGATAGTGTTTATTCCAGCCTCAGTACCAAGCAAAAAATAGGTCAACTGTTTATGGTTCAAGCGTTTTCTGAACAGAAAAATCTTAAAAAAGACAACCTGCTTAATTTAATAAGACAACAACACATCGGCGGAATCATTTATTCTAAAGGCGGGCCTGTTCGTCAAGCTAATCTAGACAACGAACTGCAATCCAATTCCAAGATTCCTTTACTTGTTGGTATGGATGCCGAATGGGGGCTGAACATGCGCCTAGATTCGACCTATGCGTTTCCGTGGAACATGACCTTAGGCGCTGTAGAGGATTTAGATTTGATACGTCAAACAGGCGTACAAATTGGGGAGCATTGTAAACGAATTGGGGTACATTTTAATTTTGCTCCAGTAGTGGACATCAATACCAATCCTGGGAACCCCATTATTGGCAACCGCTCTTTTGGTGAGGACAAATACAATGTTTCCTACAAGGCCAAGGCTTTTACAGAAGGCATGCAAAGCGCTGGGGTTTTGGCTAATGCAAAACATTTTCCAGGGCACGGGGATACAGACAAAGATTCACACAAAACTCTGCCAACTATTAAATTTGATAAAGCTAGGATTGACTCTGTTGAATTAGTTCCATACAAAAAACTAATACCTACCGGACTTTCAAGTATTATGGTTGCGCACCTCAATGTACCAAGCCTTGAGTCAAGAGCCAATTACCCCTCCTCTGTTTCTAGATCTATTGTAACAGAACTGCTAAAAGTAAAATTAAATTTTAAGGGTTTGATATTTACGGATGCATTAGATATGAAAGGAGCTTCAAATTTCACTTCTTCAGCGGCTTTGGATTTGCAAGCCTTTATGGCTGGAAATGATGTTTTAATGATGTCGAATAATGTCGCACAAGGAATGGAAGCAATATCAAAAGCCTTGGCTAGTGGCCAAATCTCTGAGCAACGGCTTGCGCATTCTGTCAAAAAGATTTTGCGTGCGAAATACAAGGTGGGGCTACATGAGTATAAGCCTATTGATACAACCAATTTAATACAAGATTTAAACCGACCAAAAGATGATGTTCTTTACCAAGAATTGATTCAAAATGCGCATACAGTCATAAAAAACAAAAAAGCTTTGCTACCTATCGATGATTTGGAGTTGGAACAAATTGCTTACGTGCAAATGGGTGATGATTCGGGGATTCATTTTTTTAATACTCTCAAAAAATATACAAATGTTAAGAAGCTTAGTCATCAAAATTTAGATGATCTTGTTCTTGATTTAAAGAATTTCAGTACAGTAGTGATTGGTTTTCACAAGTCAAATGAATCTCCTTGGAAATCTTATAAATTTTCAAATAAGGAATTGGTTTGGTTGCAAGAAATTGCTCGAAACAACCGTGTTATTCTTACTGTTTTTGCAAAACCCTATGCTTTAAATGATTTGAAATCCTTTGCAAATATTGATGCGGTTTTGATGGCCTACCAAAACAGTCCAATTTCGCAACAAACCGCTGCTCAAATTATTTTTGGTGCCTTAGCTGCAAAAGGTAAGTTGCCAGTCAGTATTTCAAATTCAGATTATAAGCTTGGTCACGGTATTGATACAGAACCTCTACAGCGCTTGGGGTATGCTCCACCAGAAAGTGTTGGCATGTCTAGTGCTAAGTTGTCAAAAATAGATTCTGTAGCTAATTTTGCAATTGAAGAAAAAATGACCCCAGGAATTCAGTTATTGGTAGCCAGAAAGGGTAAAATAGTATTCTCAAAAAGTTTTGGATACCATACTTATGAAAAAATTCGAACCGTCTCTTCGACTAATTTATACGATGTAGCTTCGCTAACCAAAATTCTAGCTACCCTTCCTTTGCTTATGGAATTGGTGGAATCAGGAGTACTATCTTTAGACGACCGTTTAGAAAATCTTCTACAGGCTTATGAGAACTCAAATAAGGCTCATATTACACTAAGGGAAATGTTGTCCCATTTTGCGGGCTTAAAACCTTGGATACCGTTCTATAAGTCAACTTTAGATTCAGTAACTAAAAAGCCTATAGCTAAACTATTTCGATCCGATTTTTCAGAAGAGTTTCCTATCCAAATTTCTGATCGGTCTTTTCTTCGGGCTGATTTTAAAGACAGTATTCATCAGAGAATTTTGGATTCAAAACTTTTAGAAAAAAAAGAATACCGCTATAGCGACTTACCCTATTACATTATAAAAGATATTATTGAAAATCATTATGGATTACCATTAGACGAACTCATTCAACAGCGTTTTTACAAGTCTATTGGAGCCAATTATTCTACTTACCATCCGTTGAATAAATTCAGTAAGACACAAATAATTCCTACTGAAGAAGATACTTATTTTAGGTTAAAGACAGTACACGGCTATGTTCAAGATATGGGTGCCGCAATGCAAAATGGAATTGGAGGTCATGCTGGGCTTTTCAGCAATGCGAATGATGTTGCTAAACTCATGCAAATGTATCTTCAACATGGTTTTTATGGAGGAAAGCAGTATTTGAGTTCACAAACTGTAGATGCGTTCAATACCTGTTATTATTGCGCCCAGGGCAACAGGAGAGGATTGGGTTTTGATAAACCACAGCTAGAGGGGGAAGGCCCCACTTGTGGATGCCTTTCTATGACTAGCTTTGGACACTCTGGATTCACGGGCACTTTTGCTTGGGCCGATCCTGAAGAAGAAATTATTTATGTATTTTTGTCAAACAGGACTTTCCCTGATGCATCAAACAATCGTTTGTTGAACGAAAATATTAGAACTGAAATACAACGCTTAATCTACGAAGCCATAACAGAATAATATGAAAATAGGAATTGTATGTTATCCAACTTTTGGCGGAAGTGGCGTAGTTGCAACTGAACTCGGTTTAGAATTATCCCGAAAAGGCCACGAAGTTCACTTTATTACGTACAGACAACCTGTTCGCTTAGAGCTCTTGAGTGCTCAGGTCCATTTTCACGAAGTAAATGTCCCAAAATACCCTTTATTTCACTACCAACCCTATGAGTTGGCACTGTCGAGCAAAATCGTAGATATGGTGAAAATTCACAATATTGACGTGCTGCATGTGCACTATGCCATTCCGCATGCCTATGCCGGTTATATGGCTAAAAAAATGTTACTTGAAGAGGGGATTGAATTACCGATAGTTACCACACTGCACGGAACTGACATTACGCTTGTTGGAAGTCATCCGTTCTACAAAACAGCTGTTACTTTTAGCATCAATAAATCAGATGCTGTTACTTCTGTTTCACAAAGCTTAAAAGAAGACACGCAGCGTCTTTTTAATACTAAAAAAGACATAATAGTTATTCCTAATTTCATAGATTTAGAAAAATATAAACCAAATAAAAATAAGTGTAATCGTGATTTGTTAGCACTAGCTCATGAACGTGTAATAACACATATGAGTAATTTTAGAGCGGTGAAACGCATCCCGGATGTGGTTAAAATATTTAATTTAATTCAAAAGAAAATCCCCTCAAAATTGATGATGATCGGCGAGGGGCCAGAGCTTGAAAAAGCCAAACAGCTATGTAGTACTCTAGATATCGAAGACAAAGTTGTTTTTCTTGGAAATACCAATGAAGTGAATAAAATTTTATGTTTCAGTGATTTGTTTTTATTACCCTCAGAAACGGAGAGCTTTGGTTTGTCAGCTTTAGAAGCTATGGCTTCGAATGTGCCAGTTATTTCAAGTGATAGTGGCGGTTTAAAAGAGGTCAATGTGGCTGGTGTTTCAGGATATTTGAGTTCATTTGGGGCAGTTGAGCAAATGGCTGAAAATGCCATACACATACTTGAGTCTGACGCAACCCTAGATGAGTTTAGAAAAGGGGCAAACTCTACAGCTGCAAAATTTGACATTCACAAGATTGTACCGGCCTACGAAGCTGTTTATGAAATGGCTCTAAAAAATTGTATCTCAATTTAGTGTCTACTAGAGTTTGTTTTATTAATTTTACCTCTTATTGAAAAAAAACAGTACAATGGCAGGAAATTCATTTGGATCAGTTTTTAAACTTACGACTTTTGGTGAATCGCACGGTGTCGCAATTGGTGGAGTTATTGATGGGTGTCCCGCTGGAATTGCAATAGATTTCGAGGCTATTCAGTATGAAATGGACCGTCGAAAACCTGGTCAGTCCAAAATTGTCACTCAAAGAAAAGAGCCAGATACTGTTGAGTTTTTGTCGGGTATTTTTGAAGGGGTCACCACAGGTATGCCTATTGGTTTTATCATAAAAAACACTAATCAAAAATCAAAAGATTATAACCATATCAAAGATGTTTTTCGTCCAAGTCATGCGGATTTTACATACAATGAAAAATACGGACAACGCGACTACCGAGGTGGTGGCCGTAGTTCGGCTAGAGAAACCGCCTGTAGGGTAGTTGCTGGAGCTATTGCAAAGCAATTTTTAAAATCTATTGAAATTAATGCTTATACATCTGCAGTGGGTAGTATTGCACTAGGCAAAAATTATCAAACTTTGGATTTTTCAAAGACAGAATCCAACCCTGTGCGTTGCCCAGATTCAGTTCTTGCTGAACAAATGATTGATAAAATCAAAGCCATTCGGAAAGAAGGAGATACTATTGGCGGAACAGTCTCTTGTGTGATTAAAAATGTCCCTATAGGATTGGGCGAACCTGTTTTTGATCGTCTTCATGCGCAGTTGGGTAAAGCAATGTTATCTATTAATGCAGTTAAAGGCTTTGAGTATGGCTCTGGCTTTGAAGGAGTAAGTATGAAAGGTAGTGCACACAATGATGCTTTTAATGCAGATGGCTCGACACAAACCAATAACTCTGGGGGTATTCAAGGTGGGATCAGCAATGGTATGGATATTTACTTTAATGTTGCATTTAAACCCGTTGCCACTGTTATGCAAACACAAGAAACTATCGATAAAGATGGTAATGCAGTAGAAATGCAAGGCAAAGGGCGTCATGACCCTTGTGTAGTTCCGCGTGCTGTCCCTATAGTTGAAGCCATGGCCGCTTTGGTTTTGGCCGACTTTACACTGCTGAATCGCTTGACTAAACTCTAAATACATGAAATCACTAGCACTCCATTGGAAAATATTAATTGGTATGCTTTTGGGCCTAATCTTTGGCCTTATCATGCTTCAAGTTGAAGGGGGTACTGCATTTACCACGGCTTGGATTAAACCCCTGGGTACAATTTTTGTCAAACTTCTAAAACTCATCGCCGTTCCTTTGATTTTAGCCTCACTTATCAAGGGTATTTCGGACTTGAAAGACATTTCAAAATTTGCATCTATTGGGATTAAAACCATAATTATTTATGTTATTACAACCGTCATAGCCATCAGTATTGGCCTGACGTTAGTTAATGTTTTTAACCCTGGTGATGGGGTTTCAGATGCAACCATTTCAAAACTTACAGAAACCTATGCCACAAACAGTAGTGTACAAGGCAAAATTGCGGAAGCAAACCGCCAACAACAAAGTGGCCCGTTGGACTTTGTAATCGATATGATTCCAGAAAATGCTTTCTCGGCTTTGAGTAACAACAAACTCATGTTGCAAGTGATTTTTCTAGCCATTTTTTTAGGAATTTCTTTGTTACTGATTGGCGAAAAAAGGGCTAAACCCCTTAAAGATGTCTTTGATTCTCTAAACGATGTCGTCCTTAAAATGGTGGATTTGATTATGCTAACCGCTCCTTATGCCGTATTTGCATTGTTGGCCAATGTGGTTGTGTCCTCTGGTGATCCAGAGTTGTTGTATGCGCTTTTATTTTATGCCTCAGTAGTGGTTGGTGGATTGTTGTTGATGGTGTGTTTTTACTTGATTGTGGTGGCCATTGTTGTAAAAAAGAATCCATTTTGGTTTTTAAAACAAATCAGCCCTGCGCAATTATTAGCGTTTTCGACCAGCAGTAGTGCGGCAACATTGCCTGTAACCATGGAACGTGTTGAAGAGCATGTAGGCGTGGATAAAGAAGTGTCCAGTTTTGTATTGCCTGTAGGGGCAACGATTAATATGGACGGAACGAGTTTATATCAA
>JAQCJC010000066.1 GCA_027593245.1 Bacteroidota bacterium
TTAAAATGAGTTATATATCAAAAATATAATAAACCCCATTACTAAAATTAAAATTCAATCAAATAAGATCTAAACTCAATTTAAAAAATAATGACATAAATGGCTGTAAATCAATTATTTAAATTAAAAAATTTATGATGTTCAATGCCTTTAATTATTTTAAACTAATTCGTTTAATTTCAAGTTGAAATGAAGTATTTTTTTTTGAAGATCTCAAAATACCTAACTGATTAAATTGCTTTTGATTGAAATTCGCAAGGTTCACTGCAAATCCTCTGAAGCTTGCAGTCATTTTATTAAGTGGAATCAAAATTGTTTCCCATTCGCCAGAGGTCTTAAAATTATAAACAAAAGAATGGCGGTCATAAATGGAAGCTTTAATGCGCAATTGAAATTCAGAGCCATCTCCTCTAACATCCAAAACAATTGCCTTTTCTTTACCAATTTTGAAGCTGTCTAAGTTCAAACGGACGGACGAAAACCCACCATTATTCTCTATTGAAACACCGCCGTTAAACAATCCATAACCTTCATCTGTTAATGTGAAATTACCACTAGATTTCCCACCCATGACCACATCATCAACTACTTGCCATAATTCAATTGGACAAGCACTATTGAACTCAAATACTGTTTTAGAATTTTGGTAGGATGATAACAATGTCATTAGAATTAATATATGTTGGATCATGATTTTAAACTGAGTTCAGATTTAATAACATCAAAGTTTAGCCTAAGAAAAGAACGTAACTTTTTTTTGTAGTCTTCTTTTAACCAAGTTAAGAAATTGTGCGTGCTCTTACTGATGCATTTTGAATAGCGATTAATCCTAAATTCAATATCATCATCCAACAACTTAATTAGAGTCAAGGCATCAAAAATATCTTCACTATTTTCAATACATATTTTGGCGTGTTGCTCTATGGAGCGCTTTAAAACTACTTTTGAAGACTCTCCTCTTCGGATGGATTCAATATATGTTTTATTTATATCGAAGTTAACTTCCTCAGATTTAGAAAAAGACTCCCTAATTGCCTCAGGCATTTCATACTTAAAATTATTTTCAAGATCTTCATCACTCAATATTCCATCCAAATAATGACTTGGATATTTGAAAATACGCTGCCAATCCAAATTGGTACTGCCCCAAGGACCAAAACGATGAAAATTATTCCCTAAATCAATGACATTAAAACTATCCTTGATCTTATAAATTCGCGAACCACGACCAATCATTTGGTAATAAAGAGTTAGCGATTTAGTCGCACGATTCAATATAATAGCTTCAACACTGGGTTCATCAAATCCAGTGGTCAAAATACTGACAGAAGTTAGTATGGCGCCTGGTGTATTCTTAAACCATTTCAGGATACTGGCACGTTCTTTTTTTGTGGTTGTGTTGTCTAAGTGTGCTATTGGAAGTCCAGCTCGTCTGAAAAGATCATAGACAAACAAAGAGGTGTTGATACCATTGTTGAAAATTAACGTTTTTTGTCCAGCACAACGTTCTGTGTAAGCTTCCATAAGCTTAGAAAGCATTTCATTGTTTGTGTACAAGTCCTCTGACGATTTCACTGTGTAATCCCCGTTAGCCCCTACAACCAAACTTGTCAATCCAACATTGTAAGAAAACATATTAGCTTTAGCTAAGAAGCGATTGTCTATGAGTGATTCTATGCTTTCGCCAACGATTAATTCATTGTAGTTGTCGGTCATTGGCAGTTCAATATTTGAACTTAAAGGTGTGGCTGTAACCCCGAGTATAAAGGATTTATCAAAAAACTTAAACAGCTTCGTAAACGAATTGTAATGCGCTTCATCAATGATCACCAATCCGATGTCTGAAATATCGAGTTTATCATCTTTGAGCCTATTGTTTAAAGTTTCAACCATGGCCACAAAACAATCATAGTTCTTTTGGTCGTCAAGCCTAGCCTTGCTGTCTACAACTTTATTTGTAACTCCAAATTCCGTCAAAACGCTTGACGTTTGTTTACACAGTTCAATACGGTGAGTCATCACCAGTACTTTTCTCTTTCGTGTTCTCAGGTATTGGCTGACGATTTCAGAAAATATAACAGTTTTCCCTCCACCTGTAGGCAATTGATACAACAAATGATAATCCTCAGCGGCCGATTCAAAACAATCGAATATTTTTTCAATGGCTCCTTTTTGATAATGATAAAGCTCTTTGCCTACTTTACGTTCTTCTTTATCTACTGTCGTAAGCATAATATGGATTGAGTTCAACTTTGCAAAAATAGGGCCTTTTTTGAGTTTTCAAATAATTTAGATGTGATTTTTAAAAAATATTTAAAGCTTTGTCTGATTTGGATTGGTGTTTCAGCTTTAATTTTAAAATCATTAAATTTATACTTTAACTTTAATTAAGTCGCATGAATTCATCTAACATTAAGCCTTCAACGCGTTATTGGCTTGTTGTTATTCTCTCGCTTTTATGGTATGCTGTTGGCGTTTTTAATTATTTAGCACAGGCGTACATGACAGATGAAACTTTGATTTCATTTCCAGATGAAGTACAACTTTAATATACCAATTTACCGGCTTGGGTCACTGCTGCATTTGCATTAGCGGTCTTTGGTGGTTTACTTGGCTCATTCGGTCTATTATTACGAAAAAAATGGGCTTCATTTTTATTTCTTGGCTCCTTTTTTGCTGCTGTTGCGCAGCAATTTCATAGTTTTTTTATTCAAGATTTTATTGAAATCACTAATGAACAAGCGATTATGCCTAGTCTAATATTAATAATTGCCCTTTATATGATATACTATTCGAGAAAAAGCGAAACTGAGGGTCTACTCTTTTAATTTGAATCGGATCCCTAGTCTGGCTTTTGTTGTTTGATTTTATTAATTTTTTTTGATCCACTATACATCGTGTACAGAACAAGTCTTGACTCAAGTTTGGCATTGAATACTTTAATTTTTCTTGATGGTCTTAAACCAACGTGTTTTAAGGCCTCTAGATTTGAAGTAATTAACCAAGTATTAGTACCTGAGTAATTATGTTTCAATGTAGTTCCAATAGCTGCATAAAATACCTCCATTTCTAAATCCAATCGCTCACCATATGGAGGATTAAATACCATATGTAATGGAGCATCCCCACCTTTTTGTGTTTTAAAAAAATCCTCGTGCTTTATAGAAATAAACTCTTCAAGATGTGCGTTTTTCACATTCTCTATCGCTTTTCGGACGGCACTAGGAGATTTATCAAATCCCAATATTTTATGGTGAAAATCACGTGTTTTTGACAACAACGATTCTTCAATCTTTTCGAAAAGATCAACATCCCAATCCTGCCAACGTTCAAAAGCAAATTCATTACGCATCAAATTTGGGGGGATGTTACGCGCAATCATAGCTGCCTCAACAAGTATTGTTCCAGATCCACACATAGGATCCATAAAGTCTGTTTGTCCGTCCCACCCGGAGAGCATAACAAGCCCTGCAGCCAAGACTTCATTTATTGGGGCTATGTTTGTAGCTATTTTATAGCCTCTTTTGTGTAAAGATTCTCCAGAACTATCAAGAGAGACATTACAGAAATCGCCATCAATATGTATATTAATTTTTAAATCAGGAAAGCGCAGATCTACGTTGGGCCGCTGACCAGTATGTTCACGGAATCGATCGACAATAGCATCTTTGGTTTTTAAAGCTATAAATTGAGAATGCGTAAAACGATCACCACTAAGCGTTGCCCCAACAGCCAAACTACCGTCTTTATTTAAGTAATCCTCCCAACGGATGTTTTTAATTTTTTGGTAGAGTTCTGTTTCGTTTTTTACACTGAATTTTGCAATTGGCTTTAAAATTTTAATTGCAGTACGTAAACCTAAATTGCATTTATACATAAACCCTTTGTCTCCAACAAAACGAACATGACGAACACCCCTTTTAATTTTTTGTGCTCCAAGTTGCAGCAATTCTTTTTCTAAAAGTTCTTCAAAACCGTATAAAGTTTTGGCAACCATTTCAAAATTAGCATTCATAATTTTTTTTGCAATAGGTGTCAAAAATACAGTATTTTTGTCGGTGTAAGCATTAAATAAATGACAAAACATCAAAATTGGTTTCAAGCTTGGTTTGATACGCCTTATTACCATATTCTATATAAGCAACGTAACAATACAGAAGCGAAAAATTTTATTAGAAACCTGGTAACTCACTTAGAAACAGATAAAAATCAATCAATATTGGATCTGGCTTGTGGCAAAGGACGTCATTCAATTTTTTTGAATTCACTAGGGTACAAAGTCAAAGGAGTAGATTTGTCAAGTCAAAGTATCTTGGAAGCTTCTAAGTACGCTAATGATCGTCTAGAGTTTGAAATTCACGATATGCGCACTCCCTTAAATTCGAAATACGACCTCATTTTAAATCTGTTTACTAGTTTTGGATATTTTGATAATTTAGAGGACAATCTTAGTGCTCTAAATACCATAAAAAGTGGACTTTCAAATCAAGGTATTGGGGTTATTGACTTCATGAACAGCCCTTATATAATCGAACATTTAGTCCCACATAACACCATTGAAATTGATGGTATTCATTTTGAGCTGAAGCGTAGTGTTTCGGATGGCGTTATTACTAAAAAAATTACTGTAACTGATAAAGGGATGTTGCATAATTTTATAGAACGAGTTCGCGCATTTGATAAAGCAGACTTCACTAGTATGTTTTCTAAACTTAACCTCAGTTTAATTGATAGCTTTGGGAGCTATGACTTAGATCCGTACAATGTTGAATCGTCGAAACGTTTAATTTTAATTTTTAATAAAAATGCTTAATTTCTTATTACCTATATTGGCTGTTTTGATTGGATTTTTTCTTGCAATTTGGTTTTCAAATTCAAAGCGAATTTCTCTGAAATTGCTACTTACATTTAGCGGAGCATTTTTACTTTCCACAACTGTATTCGAGTTATTGCCTGTTGTATATTCAAAACTAAATCCGAAATTATCAGGACTATACATACTTGCTGGTATCATTTTTCAAATCGTTTTAGAATTTTTTTCCAAAGGAGCAGAACACGGCCACTTACACGGAAGTGGAGGTAGTACAAAAACATTCCCTTGGCTTATGTTTTTGAGTTTAGGAGTACATGCCTTTCTAGAGGGTTTTCCTATTTTCGCTCACCAAACCATTGTTTATGGGGTTTTTGTACATAAAATCCCTGTAGCAATCCTTATTATTTCATATATGTTGCTTTCAAAGTTGCCAAAGGTTCAAACTTTTGTTTTTATTATGGTTTTTGCGCTTTTAACTCCTTTGGGTACTTTAGCGGCGCAGACAATCCATTTGTCTGAAAAATTAATTTATAGCGTAAATTCATTAGTTATAGGGATGTTTTTGCATATCGCTACAATAATTTTATTTGAAGCAGATGAAGGCCACAAATTTAATTTAAACAAAATCGTAGCTATTGTTTGTGCAGTCTTGATAGCCTTTTTTATGTAAAAAAATCATGATTAAGCTTAATCATGATTTTTTAAGTAGGAGATTTATTTGGGCAAAAAAGGATTTTAATTTACATTTTGAGATTATTTAAAATTCACAAACCTTTTTTTATTAAGACAAAACTACAAACATTTAAACTACAAATAAAGCGCTATGTAACAAACGGCCTATTGGCGTAATAAGCGGGCTTATTTGTGTCATAAGTGGAGAGAGTGACAAGAAAAAACCATAATTATTTACCTTTTTTGTTTTTCCAAATCTTATTCAAAGTATATAAATCGAAGGTTTTGTAGGATTTTTGAAATTCCAGATTTCCTTTATCAAATTGCCGTTGAAGAATATCTTCAATCAAAAAATCTTCCTCATCTACTTCAGGATCAAATGGAATTTTTAAAGACATATCAAACAGTTTTGCAGTATTGTTATACCAAAAAGCCCGCCAACCACTACGTAACTCCTTGATAAGATCAAACGCTGTTTCACCTGTTTGTCGATGAATGAGTTTGATCAGAATTTGTCCTTCTGTAATTGTAAATTTTTTTAGTTTATCTGCAAATTCATTCTCAACAAATTTTTGAACCAAACGGGTGTACTTTTTACGCTGTCTTTTGCTTTTTACACCAGCCATTCGCGCATTGAGCGTTTCTAGCCGCTCTGCTGCTAACTTAGCATAGGGGTAAACTTTAAGGGTTTTTCGCTGAAGAATTAAATAGCGTCTGCGCTCTTCATTGGTATTAAGTCGTAGGCGAGGTAAAATTACGACTTCTTCCAAATCTATGGATTGACCAGTTATTGTATCCCCCTTTATGATTAAATACTTATTAGGAATAGTATCTAGTCCAACAGCTGGAGTTTGCCCCCAACTACAAAACAATCCAAACATGTAAATATAAGTAATATACTTCATCGAAATCTGAATGGCTCCAAAGTTAAAAAATATACATGATTTCGTAACTTAAAATCATTGTTATTTGTTATTTTTAACCAAAACTTTAAACGATGGCAAAACAGCAAATTTTAGATAAAAACGCATTAGATTTTCTAGAGTCTTACCTTAACAATGCTGCTCCCACAGGATATGAGTGGAATGGTCAAAAATTATGGATGGATTATTTAAAGCCTTATGTCGACACATTCATAACCGATACCTACGGCACAGCTGTTGGGGTTATTAATCCTGATGCTTCATTTAAAGTTGTTATTGAAGGTCATGCTGACGAAATTTCATGGTATGTTAACTATATTTCAGATGATGGCTTGATATATGTTATTCGCAATGGCGGTAGTGATCACCAAATTGCGCCTAGTAAAATAGTAAATATCCATACCAAAAATGGAATTGTCAAAGGGGTGTTTGGTTGGCCCGCAATTCATACGCGTACTTTAGCAAAAGAGCAAGCCCCTAAACCCGATAATATTTTTATTGATGTAGGTTGTCAATCTAAAAAAGATGTAGAAAAATTAGGGGTTCACGTTGGCTGTGTCATCACCTATCCCGATGAATTTCACGTCCTTAACAAAGACCATTTTGTGTGTCGTGCTCTAGACAACCGAATGGGTGGCTTCATGATTGCACAGGTTGCACGCTTATTGCATGAAAACAAAAAAACTCTTCCATTTGGACTTTACATTACAAACTCTGTTCAAGAAGAAATTGGTTTACGTGGTGCCCAAATGATTACCCATACCATTCAACCGGATGTAGCTATTGTAACTGATGTGACTCACGATACCACAACGCCAATGATAAACAAGAAAAAACAAGGGCATTGCAAAATGGGTGATGGTCCAGTAATTGCTTATGCTCCAGCAGTTCAGCAAAAATTAAGGGACCTGATTACAGAAACTGCCGAAAAAAATAAAATACCGTTCCAACGCGCAGCGCTTTCTAGAGCTACTGGAACTGATACAGATGCCTTCGCCTACAGTAATGGTGGAGTAGCCTCTGCGCTAATTTCATTACCGTTGCGGTATATGCACACCACAGTAGAAATGGTTCACCGAAAAGATGTAGAAAATGTCATTCGAATGATTTATGAATCCCTTCTAAATATTAAAGCTGGAGAAACTTTTAGCTATTTCGATTAAAAGTGCAAGAGTATTTAGACATTTGGAATGAAGACGGCAACCCAACTGGAGTACGTTGTACTAAAGATGAAGCACACCAAAAGGGTTTTTTTCACCCTACAGTACATGTGTGGTTTTACACCTCTACCCCAGCACTTTTGCTGCAAAAGCGAGGGGCTAACAAACAGACCTTCCCCAACTTTTGGGATGTTTCTGTAGCTGGTCATGTTTCTGCTGGGGAAACGATTTTAGAAGGCGCTGTTCGTGAAATTAATGAAGAGATTGGTCTTCAACTTATGCCAACAGATTTAGAACTCATCGATATCCGAAAAAATAGCAACAAATTTTCTAACGGTATTATAGATTGTGAATTTCAACATGTATTCCTGTGTAAACTAAATATACCAGCACAAAATCTTAAACTACAAACTGAGGAGGTATCGGCTGTTCGCCTTTTTTCTTTTGATGAAATAGAACTTTGCCAAGAGCAAAAGAACTCAGAATTTCATATCGTTCCAGCAGACATGAGCTACTACAACATGGTGATGACCGAAGTGTTAAAACGAATATAGCATTACCAATCAGTTGATTCTAAACTAAAAAGCTCAGTGACTTCAATCTCAAAAATACAAGCTAGACGTAACGCAAGAACAGTTGATGGAACGTATTTGCCTAGCTCCATGGCATTAATAGTTTGCCTACTGACCTTTACTTTTTCCGCTAATTGCGCTTGTGTCAAATTATGACGAGCACGCTCGATTTTAATAGTGTTTAGAAAAAGTTTTGATCTACATCTTTGATGAACTTAACTAGTCCTTCAAAATAAATTTTCTGATCATCAAATTGAGCTAAATGACTACCATTAGGACATAATAAAAAACGACCATTTTGAACCTCATTTGCTATGAACTCCATTTGTTTTGGATCCATAGTATCATGAGTCGCTCCAATACTTAAGGTAGGAACACTGATGTTTTTCAATTCATCCTTTATGTCCCAATATTTAAGTGTTGCATCTCCCTTAACACCGAACTCACTAGGTCCTTGCATGGTTACATATACATCGTGATTGATGTGTTTGAAACTACGGTTTAAAGGTTCTGGCCATTCAGCAACTGGAAGTCTAATGATGTGTTTTGTATAGTAATTATTAACCACCAATTCCATATAACGTTCATTAGAGTAGTCTTCTTTTTCCTCATAGTATAGAATTTCTTTCAAAACTTCTGGATCTAATTTTGGGGCCAGTACATTGTCTGAGTAAGCCTGGTAATCAGGAATTGAAGGCACCATATTGGATATAATTAATCCCTTGAGATGTTCTTGATATTTTAGCGCGTATTGCATACCTAGAATACCGCCCCATGATTGTCCGTATAAATAAAAATTAGATTTATCAAGATTTAAAGCAACACGTACTTGTTCAACTTCCTCTACAAAACGGTCTAAATCCCACAGTGACAAATCTTTTGGCTGGTCGCTGTAATAAGAACCCAACTGGTCGTAGTAATAATATTCAATACCTTCGTTGGGAAAATACCCGTCAAAGCTTTCATATATTTCATGAGTCATACCTGGACCACCATGAAGCAATAAGACCTTTATGTTTGGATTGTTCCCTACTCTTTTGGTCCAAACCTTAAATTCTCCTTTAGGAGTTTGAATTGGGATCATTTTTATTCCACCTAGGTATTGATCGTCTTTTTCAGAGCTATCTAAATAAGCGGATTGTTGTTTGCATTTCATGTGCTGATTCTTGCCTTTACAACTTGAAAAAACGAATACGGCACTTAAGATTAAAATAATTTTAATTTTCATAAAAGAATAATTTTTACAATGAATTTTTTATAATATCCTCAACAACTTCAGGGTTGAGTAAAGTACTAATATCGCCCAAATTTGAACTGTCTTTATTTGCTATTTTTCTAAGGATACGACGCATAATTTTACCTGAACGTGTTTTTGGTAACCCATTCGTAAACTGCATTTTATCTAACTTGGCTATTGGTCCAATATGCGTAGTTATTAATTGATTGATTTCTGATTGTAATTCAGTTTGATCTGAAGATTCATTTTTAAGTGTGATAAATCCATATAAGGCATTTCCTTTTATTGGATGTGCAAAACCTACAATAGCAGACTCTGCAACTTGATCGTGTTCATTAATAGCGTCCTCTATGGGCGCTGTACCAAGATTATGACCAGATACTATGATAACATCATCTACTCTACCCGTGATACGGTAGTGTCCATTCTCTTCTCTTAAAGCACCATCGCCCGTGAAATAACAGTTTTTATAAGCAGAAAAATAAGTGTCTTTATACCTTTTGTGATTACCCCAAATAGTGCGTGCTATTGAAGGCCATGGATATTTAATACACAAACGTCCTTCTGCTTTTGATTCCAAAATTTCACGACCATTTTCGTCCATCAAGGCGGGCTGCACTCCAACAAACGGGAGCGTCGCATAGGTTGGTTTACCTTCGTAACAATTTGGTATTGGACTGATCAGTATCCCTCCTGTTTCTGTTTGCCACCAAGTATCGACAATCGGGCAACGATTTTGACCTATGTGTTTATGGTACCACTGCCAGGCCTCCTCATTAATAGGCTCACCAACGGTTCCTATGACTTTGAGAGATGAAATATCATAAGATGACACAAAACTTAAATCTTGTTTAGCCAAGGCCCTAATTGCTGTGGGTGCTGTATAAAATTGACTGACTTTATGCTTTTCTACAATTTCCCAAAAACGTCCGTAATCCGGATAACTGGGCACCCCTTCAAACATAACTGTAGTTGCCCCATTGAGCAATGGACCATAAACGATATAACTATGTCCAGTAATCCAGCCAATATCTGCAGTACACCAGTATACATCGTCTGCTTTGTATTGAAAAATATTCTTAAAAGTATAAGCTGTATACACCATATAACCAGCAGTAGTATGTACCATACCTTTTGGTTGACCCGTAGAGCCGGAAGTATAAAGTATAAATAAAGGGTCTTCAGCATCCATGGCTGCAGGGGTGCATTGAACAGAAGCATCATCCAATAAGGGTTGAAGCCATTGATCTCTACCCTCTTTCATATTAATATCGGAATGGATTCGTTTGGCTACT
>JAQCJC010000067.1 GCA_027593245.1 Bacteroidota bacterium
TATAAAATAAAATATTTAACGATCACGGCTTAGGATTTTGTATTCTTCATAGCATTCGCTTATGGCATCAAGGATTTGAAGGTCGTTGGCCGTTTTTATGAAGTCATCTGAATAATTACATTCACTGATCAAAAGATCCAAATCAACTTTATCAACTTGTAGAAGCGCAGTAAGCATTTCACGGTCAAAGCGAGAAGCTAAAATACTACGAATTTCGTCCTGTTTTTTCATCTTCCGCAATTTTTTCATTTCTTTCGGTTTTTTGCCAAATATATTATAAAGGAAATCAGCAGGGTTGAAAATTGCCCCTAACACTTTAGTTACCATAGACGGGGACCTAGGACTAGACTCATAACCCGTATTTAGACCGGAAATGCTGTAACGAATATTTTTTTGGATTGGAACTTGCTTTATATCTACTTCAAGATATCCTGTGAGTTTTAATTTGTTCACCACTACTTCTTCGAGGGTTAGTGCCAGCTCAGTAAGCTCTATGGTAGTTTCATTTCCAAAGTTGACCCAATCGTTGGTAACTCTCACTTTAATGGACTTGAACCCCAAAAATGAGAGATGTAGGGTGTCATTTACTTGTGCGCGTATTTCAAATTCGCCTTTAATATTGGTAGTGGTTCCGTAGACTTGATTGAGGTTTACTATATTGACGTTTTCCATGGGTTCCTCATCAGCTCCATTTACAATTTTTCCTTTGACCCTAGAACCATCCTGACCAAATCCAAATTGAAATGTGGTTAAAATGAATAAAATAATCAGGTTATACTTCATAAGAAAATTTCATCATAAAATTAATAAACTCAAGATACATAGCAAATATCAGACCCTGTTTTGTTTTAAAATTAACAAATTGACTATTTTCTGCGGTTTCTTCTTGGGCGAGAAGAGCTGTTGCCTTGCGGTTTAAAATCAGATGATCTTCGTGGTGAGCGTCCTCCATTATCTCGACCACTTTCATTGCATCGACCGTTTCCTTCAGATCTAAAACCATCTTTTCTTCTAGATCGCCCCCCTTTTTGGTTACCAAAACGACGGTTTTCACGGCGTTCTTTTTTTTCCGTAATTTCAACATTTATGTAACGACCATTTTGTTTAAAATCTGAGAAAAATTCCAAGACTTTAGGCATATTGACTGTTTCCGTATTAAAAAAAGAAAAACTGTCTTTTACGTCAACTTTAAATACATCGTCTTGACCAAGTTGAAGAGCATCTCGTAAAAAATCTTTCATGCTCATCCAATCGTAACCATCTTTTTTCCCGATATTTATAAAGAATCGGGCTGATTGATCATCTTGGTTTTTTTCTGAAAATGAATCCTTCCCACTAGGTGAGTTTAAGTTTTTTGCTTTCTTATAATAATTGAAGAATCCAGTGAATTCTACTGAAAAAAACTTTTTAATCAATTCTTCTTTACTACTGTTCTCAAACAATAAATTAATTTCCTCTAAATAGGGGTCAATTTCATGGTTGATTTCTGTGTCGTGAATTTTATGCGCTAAAGCTTTAAGTTGAACTTCACAAATTTCCATTCCATCTGGAATGTCTTTTTTGATAAATCCTTTTTGGATGATTTTTTCAATTGTTTTGATTTTACGCTGTTCACTTTTGGTTATAATTACCATAGATACACCGGTCTTTCCGGCGCGTCCCGTACGGCCACTCCTGTGTGTATAGGTTTCAATTTCGTCGGGCAATTGGTAATTTATCACATGTGTAATATCATCAACATCTATCCCTCGAGCAGCAACGTCCGTAGCGACAAGCATTTGAATTTGTTTATTTCTGAAGGACTTCATTACTATGTCTCTTTGATTTTGACTTAAATCTCCGTGAAGTGCACCTGCGCTGTATCCATCCTCAATTAGCTTCTCTGCAACTTTTTGGGTATCCCTTTTAGTACGGCAGAAAATAACAGAAAAAATATTTGGATGTGCATCAGCGAGTCTTTTTAGTGCAGCATACCGATCTCTTGATCCAACAAGATAAAATTCGTGGGATACGTTTTTACTTCCAGTATTTTTACTTCCAACAGTAATTTCGTTAGGAGCTACCATAAATTTCTTTGCAATAATCGATACTTCTTTTGGCATTGTTGCTGAAAACAGCCAAGTTGATTTTTGCTGTGGGGTATGCGAAAGAATAGACTTGATATCTTCAAAAAAGCCCATATTAAGCATTTCATCCGCTTCATCTAAAACAGCATAGTCAATTTTGGAAATATCGACCAATCTACGACTGATCATGTCTTTCATTCGACCAGGAGTGGCTACAATTATTTGAGCACCTCTTTTTACATTTTTTGCTTGTTCAGTTATGCTTGCCCCTCCATAAATTGCAGTTACATTTAATCCTTTACAGTATTTACCGTACAGTTTTATCTCATTGGTGATTTGCAAACACAATTCTCTTGTAGGTGACAAAATCAATCCTTGTGTTGTTCTGCTGTTTATATCTATCTTTTGTAGCATGGGAAAACCAAATGCCGCTGTTTTTCCCGTCCCAGTTTGCGCTAGGGCGACTAAATCATTTTCTTCGGATAAAAGTGTTGGAATTGCTTTTTGTTGAACTTCACTTGGAGTTTCGAAACCAAGGTCTTTAATGGCTTGAAGAAAATGATCTTCAAGTCCCAGTTGTTGGAATGTATTCATTCGTATGTCTATTCGATATGCATTTTGGTGTTACCTCAGAAGCGTATCGAACAGTTTATTACCATACTTCTTGTAACACATCCTCACCCTGAGGATTTGCGGCAAAGGTACGTTAAATAATTAAGTTAGCTGTGTTTGTTTAAAAACGCGATTAATTTTGCTACTGCAATTCCTCTGTGTCCAATTTCATTCTTTTCTTTAAGAGTCAATTCAGCAAAAGTTTTATCTTTTTCCGATGGCTTAAAAATTGGATCGTATCCAAATCCGTCCGATCCTTTTGCAGTGCGTGTGATTTCTCCTATACATATTCCCTCAAATTGAATAAATTCTCCTTTGTAATGAAGTGCTATTACTGTTTTAAATTGAGCAGATCGATTTGCAGTTTTCTCTAAACTCAATAAGAGTTTTTCAATATTTTTTTTTGAATTTTTTTCAGGTCCAGCATAGCGTGCAGAATGAACACCAGGGGCGCCATTTAAAGCCATAACCTTCAAACCAGTGTCATCTGCAAAACAATCTTTATTGTACTTCATTTTGATATAGTCTGCTTTTTGAATAGCATTGCCTTCAATTGTTTTTTGGGTTTCAGGAATGTCTTCATAACATCCAATGTCTTTCAAACTAATTAGTTTTATTTCGTTTGGTAGTTGGGCTTGGACTTCTTTAAGTTTGTTTTGGTTGTTCGTAGCGAATACAATTTGAATCATAATTATTGATGGTGATAGGGGTCGTTTTTAAGAATTGTAAATCCTCTGTAAATCTGCTCAAGGACAAATAAACGTACCATTTGATGTGAAAAGGTCATTTTAGATAGTGAAATCTTTCCAACTGCTTTTTTGTGCAATTCCTCGGAAAATCCATATGGTCCTCCGATGACAAAAACCAGTTGTTTGATTCCAGAATTCATTTGTTTTTGTAAAAATTTTGAAAATTCGACGGACTTGTATGTTATACCATGTTCGTCGAATAAAAATAATCGGTCTGTACTGGATATTTTATTTAAAATTAATGCAGCCTCTTTATCTTTTTGAATATGTTTTGAGAGGTTTTTTCTGTTTTTCAAGTCTGGAATTACTTCTAATGAAAAAGAAATATAGTGCTTAAGTCTAGCTTCATATTTTTGAATCAACTCACGCAATGCTTTTTCATCTGTTTTTCCAATTGAAATGAGTTTAATTTTCATAGGACAAAGTTAATCATAAATTAAATGACTTTTCTTTAATTTAATAGTTCAAATTCTTAATTTAGCTATAAACTATATTACAATGATTACTAAAGAGGCCTTTCGCAATGAAATAGAAATTATCATCGCTAATGCAGTTCGAGAAGACGTTGGCCCGGGCGACTATAGCTCATTAGCCTGTATTCCTGAAAATGCATTTGGTAAAGCCAAACTTTTGGTTAAGGACAAGGGGGTGTTGGCAGGTGTGGAATTTGCACGACTAGTTTTCAAACACATCGATCCTAGATTGCGCATCAACGTTTTAATACAGGATGGCAAAACTGTAAAATTCGGCGATGTTGCCTTTGAAGTTCAAGGGCCACAACAATCTATTCTTAAAGCTGAAAGAATTGTTCTTAATGCCATGCAGCGAATGAGCGCAATAGCAACAAAAACAGATTATTTTGTTCAAATGCTTAAAGGAACAAACACAAAAATATTAGATACTAGAAAAACAACACCGGGGATTCGAGCACTTGAGAAATGGGCAGTAACAATTGGAGGTGGTGTGAATCACCGTTTTGCATTATACGATGTCATTATGCTTAAAGATAACCATATTGATTTTGCGGGTGGTGTTACAGAAGCTTTAAAGCTTACTTCCGAATATATTAAACACCATGAGTTAGATTTAAAAATTATTGTTGAAGCAAGGGACTTAGATGAGATCAAAGCTATATTGCAGCATGGTGGAGCTGACCGCATTTTAATTGATAATTTCAACATTCAAGAAACTAAAGAGGCTGTTGCTTTAATTGGCGATCTTTGTCAAACAGAATCTTCTGGGGGTATTGATGAAGTTACTTTACGCCACTATGCAGAGTGTGGTGTCGATTACATATCGTCTGGCGCCCTAACGCATTCGGTTTACAACATGGATCTTAGCTTAAAGGCTGTAGAATGAGTACGCCAATTGAACAAAAATTAGATAAAATTCCCGTAATTCGCTGGGTTATTCGCCTATTGAAGACCTTAAAATTACCAGGTTTGGAAGGGCTTACTATCTATGATCTTTTAGAGATGTATGTTTTGGGTTTAATTAATGGTGCTGTTTCAATACGTGCTAGTGCCGTGGCCTTTAGTTTTTTTATGGCTCTTTTTCCATTTTTGCTTTTCATCATTATTCTCATCCCGTATATTCCCTTTGAAGGATTTCAATCTGATTTTTTAAATTTCTTAGACACGTCTCTTCCCCCAAACACAACAGAGTTTTTTAATCAAAATATTTTTGAGAATATCAATAAAAATAGAGGAGGAGGACTTATTTCATCTGTGTTTTTGATTTCTATGTTTCTCATGTCTAATGGGGTAAATGCTGTATTTTCTAGTTTTGAAAACTCTTACCACCAACAGCTCAATCGTAATTTTTTCAACCAATATCTTTACGCTTTCGGAGTTTCGATAATATTAGTTTTTTTATTGATTATGACCATTGTTGGGGTTGGTTTTTCTGAGATATATTTAATATACCCACTTTATAATTCGCTGGATTTAGGACAAACCTCAAGTGAATTGTTCTGGGTCGATACTTCAAAGTTTTTATTTTTTGTCGTAATGATTTATTTCACTGTTGCTGTTCTTTATTTCTTTGGCACTAAAGATGGAAAGCAATCCCGATTTTTTTCAGTAGGGGCGTTATTTACAACACTTTTAGTTTTATTGAATTCTTATTTATTTGGATTCTATATCGAAAACTTTTCAAATTACAATCAACTCTATGGTTCTATTGGTGGCCTTTTGATCTTGCTATTTTATCTCTGGCTCAATGCTATTATTCTTTTGCTCGGTTTTGAGCTCAACGCATCTTTGCAACGTTTGAAACAAAAATGCAACAACTAAGCCACAATTTTTTTATTGATGTTATTTTGCCGTTACCACTGGAGCGAAATTTTTCCTACGCCGTTACGCAAGCTGAATTTGAGTTTATCCAACCAGGTATTCGTGTGGCAGTCCCCTTTGGTAAAAGTAAAGTGTACACTGCTTTAGTACTCAAGTGTCATCGTAATACTCCTACCGCTTACGAAGTTAAATCTATCCACAGTATTTTGGATGAGTCACCTGTTGTGCATTCGGTTCAATTGCGCCATTGGTTATGGATCTCAGAATACTACATGTGCACCCTAGGCGAAGTTTTGAGCGCTGCACTACCCAATGCCTTGCTATTGCAAAGCGAGTCTGTTATTTCTGTTCATCCTCATGCTAAGTTTGATGAATATAATTTATCAGACGATCAATATTTAATTATTGAAGCACTCGAACAAGAACCAAGACTAAGGGTTGACGCGGTGCAAGCTGTTTTGGGTAAAAAACAAATATTCAAAGTACTTAAACCCCTTATTGAGGCAAACATTATCACAACAAATCAAGAGCTTGTTCATAAATACAAACCCAAACTTCTTCGCAGTATTTCGCTTGATGCTAAATTTAAAGGGGAGAAAGGTTTGGAAGAATTATTAAACCAACTTTACCGCTCAAAAAAGCTAAAGGAAATCATACTAGCATATTTTTCGTTAAGCAAAGATTCAGAGTTAGTTTCAGTTTCAGACTTAAAAAAAATGAGTAATGCATCCTCTGCTCAAATAAAATCATTAATTGATAAATTTATTTTTGAAGAACACTTCATTGAGGTTGATCGTTTAAAATTGGATGGATTTGCAATTGAAAAGTCAATCACTCTAAGTCCTGAACAGACTGAAGCTTTGTTGAACATTAAAACAGTATTTGAGCATAAAGAAGCTTGTCTTTTACATGGAGTAACTTCATCGGGAAAAACAGAGATTTATGTAAAGATGATAGAAGAAGTTCTAAAAGAAGGTCAGCAGGCTCTTTTTTTAGTGCCTGAAATCGCCTTAACTTCTCAATTGGTATTAAGGTTAAAGCATTATTTTGGTGATCAAATCGACGTTTATCATTCAAGATTTAGTCCAAACGAGCGTGTTGAGATTTGGAATCGTGTTTTGAAAAATTCTAAAAATTCAAGAGTCGTAATAGGCGCACGCTCTTCTTTATTTTTGCCGTTCTCCAACTTAGGTCTGTTAATAGTTGATGAAGAACATGAGCCGTCTTACAAACAATTTGATCCTGCGCCACGATACCACGCACGTGATGCGGCTATTGTATTAGCTAAGCTACACGGTGCAAAGACAATTTTAGGCTCCGCAACGCCCAGCATTGAAAGCTATTTCAATGCAAAAAAGCATGACAAATACGGCTATGTATCTTTAACTAAGCGTTATAATGATGTAGTTCTTCCTGATATTGAATTAGTTGATTTAAAGGACAAGTACAAGCGCAAACGGATGAAAGGACATTTTAGTGATCGACTTATCTCTGAAATTGAACAATCTCTTATAGATAGCCAACAAATCATTTTATTTCAAAACAGAAGGGGTTATGCGCCTGTTTTGTCTTGTAATACATGCGGTCATACACCAGAATGCCCTAATTGTGATGTGAGTTTAACCTACCATCAACATGCCAATCAACTACGCTGTCATTATTGTAGCTATGGAATTGTAGTTAAAAACGAATGTGGTGCATGTAATAGCGTAGACTTGGATACTAAAGGTTTTGGTACCGAACAAATCCAAGAAGAAACATTAGCTCTATTTCCTGATGCTAAAGTTGCACGAATGGATTTGGATACAACTCGTGGAAAATACAGTTATGACCGTATTATTCAAAAGTTTGAACGAAAAGAAATAGATATCCTTGTGGGGACCCAAATGCTAACCAAGGGTTTAGACTTTAGAGATGTTAAATTGGTTGGCGTTCTCAATGCTGATCAACTTGTAAATTTTCCAGATTTTAGAGCACACGAACGCTGTTTCCAGCTTTTACAACAAGTTTCTGGGCGAGCGGGTCGCACTAAAACTAGAGGAAAGGTGATTATTCAATCCTATAACCCAGACCATAATATATTACAACAAGTATCAAGCAACCAGTACGTAAAAATGTTTGAGGAACAGACCTATCAAAGACGTATTTACAAGTACCCGCCTTATTTCCGATTAATCAAGATTACATTAAAGCACAGAGATTATAACAGGGTTAATGAAGGTGCAACTTGGTTAGCAACAGCTCTTAGCCAAGTTTTTGGTTCTTATGTTTTAGGGCCTGAATTTCCACCTGTATCTAGGATTAGAAATTTATACCACAAAAATATACTGTTGAAAATTCCTGAAGATCAGTCTTTACAAAAGACAAAGGATGTTATACATCGGGTGAAAAATAGTTTTTTAAGCACTAAGCTTTTTCGGCCTGTACGTTTGGTAATAAATGTAGATAATTACTGAATTAGTTTGGTGATGAAGCTATTTGAAGCGCTTCTGTTAGCGATGTTTTTTTATTTCTACTCAGTGGAATTCGAGAATTCTCGATTTCAACAAATTTACTATTGTAGCGTTCTACCTTTTTGAGGTTGATAATATAAGATTTATGAATTCTCAAAAACTTGTTGGAAGGCAGCTCACTTTCAAACGCTTTCATCGTAGATAGAATGACATAGCTTCCATTATTAGTGATTAGTTTTACGTAATCTCCTAGTGCTTCAATCCACTTTATATCTTTGGTATATACTTTTCTCTTTTTTAGGTTACTTTTTATAAATATGTGCTGTGTATCTTTATCTTTTTCAAAGTTTGTGTGCGTGCTTGTTTCAAGTATCTTGTCTATGGCATTTTGAAATAGGGTTTCATTAAGAGGTTTTGCCAAAAAATCGACAACATTGTATCTGTACGACTTAAAGGCATGGGCAGTGTTTTTTGTGGTAATTATAGTTTTTGGTATTTTTCTGCCTGTTGTTTTAATAAGGTCTAAAAACTCAAAACCATTTAGATTCGGTGTATCTATTTCAAGAAAAATTAGATCAGTTTTATTTTCTTCGAGAAACTTCAGAGCGTCGGTGCATGATCCAAATTCATTAGTAAAGCGCAATGCGTCATGACTATTAATTTTTGAAATTGTATTAATGCGTTGAAGCGCATGTGGGTCAATTACAATACAGTTAATTTTCATAGCAGTAAAGGTTAATTGTTGATTGGTTTAGATAGCAAACTTAAATATAAAACTCGACAAAAACCAATAATCATCGTTAAAAGGTGAAGATTAAATAATAAAAAAGGTGTTGATTAAAGTTGTTTAAACCATATTTAATAATTATTTTTGCAGCCATTTTAAAATTATAATATATGAATCATTACGAAACTGTTTTCATCTTAAATCCCGTTTTATCTGATGAACAGATAAAGGAAACAGTAAAGAAATACGAAGATTTACTCGTTTCTAAAGGAGCTAAGATGGTATCAAAAGAAGATTGGGGGCTGAAAAAATTAGCCTACCCAATTCAAAACAAAAAAAGTGGATTTTACCACTTATTTGAATTTACTGCACCTGGTGAGGCTGTTGGCCCACTTGAAGTTGAGTTTAGACGTGACGAGCGTTTCATGCGCTACCTGACTGTCAAACTTGGTAAGCACGCCATTTCATGGGCACAGAGAAGAAGAGATAAACTTAAAGAAAAAGCGTAATTATGTCTATAGAACAACAAGCAAAAGGCAAAAAAGGTGGTGAAATCAGGTATTTAACACCCCTCAATATCGAGACTAACAAGGCAAAGAAATATTGTCGTTTTAAGAAATCAGGAATCAAATACATAGATTACAAAGACCCTGATTTTCTCCTGAAATTTGTTAATGAGCAAGGTAAACTTTTGCCAAGACGCCTTACAGGGACATCACTGAAATACCAACGAAAAGTTGCCACTGCAGTAAAAAGAGCCAGACATCTGGCCCTTATGCCGTACGTAGCAGATTTATTGAAATAAAAACGATCGTAATTATGGAACTAATATTAAAACAAGATGTAGATGGACTAGGGTTCAAGGATGATGTTGTAACGGTTAAAAATGGTTATGGTAGAAATTTTTTAATTCCTGGGGGAAAGGCCATACTGGCAACGACGTCAGCAAAAAAAGTACTAGCTGAAAACTTGAAACAACGTGCTTTTAAAGACAAGAAAATCATTGAAGATGCTCAGAAAATTGCTGAAGCCATAAAAGCTTTAGAGGTGAAGATTTCAGCAAAAGTAGGTTCTGGAGATAAGTTATTTGGCTCTGTCAACAACAGTAACGTATCGCAAGCTTTAGAAAGTGCAGGCCACGCAATAGACAAGAAATTTATTTCTGTTACAGGTGGAAATGTAAAACGCCTTGGCAAATATGAAGCTAAAGTTCGTTTACATCGTGATGTACATGTAGAACTACCTTTTGAAATTGTAGCTGAAAAAGCGTAAATAAGTTAAATAATATATTTTAAAAAACCCACTTTTGGACGTGGGTTTTTTATTTCATAATGTTTGTAATCAGTTAATAAAACTTACTTTTTTTATTTTTATTTTAATGAAGTGATAATTTTTTTGTTTTAAATTTAGTAAATAATCATAAACAAAATCACAATGAAAAAATTATTAACTACCCTTTTCTTTTCCTTGATGGGAGTTTTAGCTTTTGCACAAGTTACT
>JAQCJC010000068.1 GCA_027593245.1 Bacteroidota bacterium
AATGTGGGTTAGTCTGTATACCAAACTTTTAGTAGATTGAATTTTTTAAGTAGAATAATTGAAATTAAAAAAAACAGATTTTATTTAACGAACCAAAAAAGGTTATCTTAAAATATCCCAAAAAATAGTTTAAATGTTCTTTTTTAAGTTGCATATGTTTTTCAAATTAAATGATATTAAATAGTTTATTATCTTGAAATTGAATAAGAAAAAACTAATGTTTTCAAATAAAATATTAAGAATTCACTCTACAGATAATATAATAGTCGCATTGACAAATTTATCTAAAGGGGATATTGTTGAGTTGGACGGAGTTTCTTTTGCACTAGTGTCTGACGTAAAAGCGAAGCATAAGTTTGCCATTCGTAACATTGCTATTGGCGAAGAAGTTTATATGTATGGAGTGATTGTTGGCAAGGCAAATAATAAAATTCACAAAGGCGAAGTAATAACAAGGCAGAATATTATTCACGAAACAGAACCATATGTGGTTCCCAAAAAAAACATCAATAATAACTGGACTCCACCAAACCTTACCCCTTTTTTAAAGAAACATTTTCTGGGCTATCAGCGTGATGATGGTCGTGTTGGAACAGAAAACAACTGGCTTGTAATTCCTTTGGTGTTTTGTCAAAACAGGAACATAGAAACCCTTAAAGTAACCATGTTAAAAGGACTGGGATATGAAAACCAATCGAAACAAAGTTTTGATATTTCTCTACTAATAGACAAGTTTAATTCAGGTGCTTCCGAAGAGGAATTGTTAGAAGTAGACCTTATTAGTAAGAATGGGCATAAGGTGAAGAACCGAATCTTTCCAAATGTTGATGGTATACATTTTCTTACACACGAAGGTGGCTGTGGTGGTTCAACTTCTGATGCGGTAACGCTTTGTAATTTGCTTGCAGGATACATTAACAATCCCAATGTAGCAGGTGCAACTATTTTGAGTTTAGGATGCCAACATGCACAAATGGACATACTTGAACGTCGGCTAAAATACATAGCTCCAGACTCAAAAAAGCCCGTGTATTTTTTAGAGCAACAACAAAGCAGTTCAGAGACAGCATTTATATCCGAGGCTGTCAAAAAAACATTTGTTGGGCTTGTTGAAGCTAATAAAACATCAAGAGAACCAGCTCCGCTGAGTAAGCTTAGCATTGGCTTAGAATGTGGCGGTTCGGATGGCTTTTCTGGAATTTCCGCTAATCCAACTTTGGGTTATGTTTCTGATTTGGTTGTTGGTTTGGGTGGTGCAGCCATCCTTTCTGAATTCCCCGAACTAAACGGAGTTGAACAAGAGCTTATAAACCGCTGTGTAGATGTAGATAAAGCGCAAAAATTTGCACATATAATGAAAGCGTACAACGATAAGGCTACTGCACTAGGGGCTGGCTTTTATGCTAATCCTTCACCAGGAAATATTAAAGATGGACTTATAACAGACGCCATCAAATCGGCGGGTGCTGCAAAAAAAGGAGGAACCTCACCAATAGTTGATGTTTTAGACTATACAGAACAGCTTACAAAGCCTGGTTTAAACCTTTTGTGTACGCCTGGAAATGATGTTGAATCTACAACCGGTCTTGCTGGCTCAGGAGCAAACATTATTTTGTTTACAACAGGGTTGGGAACGCCTACAGGTAACCCTGCTGTACCCGTTATAAAAATATCATCAAATACTGCTGTTTTCAACAAAATGAATGACATCATTGATTTTAATGCAGGAGGCATTATCGATGGTACGGAAACCGTCAAAAGCTGTGGCGAAGCACTTTTATCATACATTATAAAGGTAGCAAGTGGCGAGCTTGAAGTAAACGCACGGAGATTGGGTCAAAACGATTTTATTCCTTGGAAAAGAGGATTATCACTGTAACACATACACATGAAAACAAAATTTTCTCTAAAAAACAAAGGAGTTGTCCTCACTGGCGGAGGTAGCGGTATTGGAAGTGCCATTGCCACAACATTTGCCGCGCGTGGTGCCCACGTACACATTTTAGATTTGAATATGGAAGCCACAAATAAAACAGTTTCAGAAATTAAAAAAGCTGGTTTTATTGCGAAAGGATTTAAGTGCAATGTCGCTGATTTCAATAGTGTTAACGACACTGTCAATCAAATTGCTCTATCGTCTTCAATAGATATTTTAATAAATAATGCTGGCATAGCCCACGTGGGAAACATTGAAGATTGCACAGAGGAAGACTTAGATAAACTTTACGAAATCAACATCAAAGGCGTTTACAATTGTGCAAAGGCATGCATCTCAATTATGAAGGATAGTGGTGGTGGTGTTGTTTTAAATATGGCATCCATTGCGTCAACTGTGGGCATTTCCGACAGATTTGCCTACTCCATGAGCAAAGGTGCTGTACTTACTATGACCTATTCTATTGCAAAGGATTATATTGACCACAACATACGTTGTAACTGTATATCTCCAGCTCGTGTTCACACTTCTTTTGTAGATGGATTTATTAAGAAAAACTATCCCGGAAATGAAACGGAAATGTTTGAAAAACTTTCAAAAACCCAGCCTATAGGTCGAATGGGAAAATCCCAAGAAGTTGCTGATCTAGCATTGTTTTTATGCTCAGATGAAGCTAGCTTTATTACAGGTTCTAACTACGGTATTGATGGGGGATATATAACATTAAACTCAAAATAAATACAATATGAAACTTATTCGATTTGGAGCAATCAATGAAGAAAAACCAGGTGTATTACTAGCAGATGGCACTAAGCTAGATGTTTCTGCATTTGTAAAAGATTATGACGGAGCATTTTTTGGATCTAATGGCATTGACAACCTAAGAGTATGGTTGGATAATAACCACGAAAACTGTCCAAAAGCAGGAGATGATGTTCGACTTGGACCACCTATGTCTCGACCATCCAAAATAGTGTGTGTCGGACTTAACTATGCCAAGCATGCTGCTGAAAGTGGTATGGATATTCCGGAAGAACCCGTACTGTTCTTTAAGGCAAGCTCGGCTATTGTTGGCCCAAATGATCCCATTATCATTCCAAAAAACAGTCAAAAGACAGATTGGGAGGTAGAATTGGCTGTGGTGATTGGTAAGAAGGCATCTTATGTAACAGAAGCAGATGCATTAAACCACGTTGCAGGTTATGTGCTGCATAATGATGTTAGTGAACGTGCCTTTCAACTAGAACGTTCCGGTCAATGGGTAAAAGGAAAAAGCTGCGATACCTTTGCGCCCATTGGTCCTTTTATTGCTACACCAGATGAAATTGGTGACCCTAATAACCTAAATCTTTGGTTGAAACTCAATGGTGAGGAAATGCAAAATAGCAACACGTCTGACTTTATCTTTAATATCCAACATGTTGTGAGCTATATAAGTCAATTCATGACCTTACTTCCTGGAGATATTATTTCTACTGGAACACCCTTCGGTGTCGGATTGGGGCTTACCCCGCCTCGATATTTAAAAGAGGGTGATGTGGTTGAATTAGGTATTGAAGGTTTAGGGGTTTCAAAACAAACGTGTATCGCATACAAATGATTATAGATAGCCATCAACATTTTTGGAAGTATAATCCGGTCAGAGATGCCTGGATAGATGATACTATGGAAGTTATTCGCAAAGATTTTCTTCCAAAAGATCTCAAACCTATACTTGAAAAAAATGGTGTTGGTGGATGTATCGCAGTTCAAGCGGACCAGTCAGAAGAAGAAACAAACTTCTTGTTGGAATGCGCAAGGCAAAACCCATTCATCAAAGGAGTAGTTGGCTGGGTAGATTTGACAGATGAGCAATTAGAAAGCCGACTGGCGCATTTTGCTAGCGATCCCCTGTTCAAAGGGGTGCGCCATATTGTACAAGCCGAAAAAGAAGACTATTTACTTCGCGAGGATGTTCAAAAGGGTATCAGCAAACTTGCGAAGCATAAGCTAACTTTTGATATACTTATTTTTCCGCATCAACTACCTGCAGCTATTCAAATGGTTGAAAAATTTCCCGAACAACAATTTATTTTGGATCACATTGCCAAACCAAATATTTCAGCTCCGATGAACAATATATGGAAAGACCAGATAACGGCTTTATCCAAATGTAAAAATGTGAGTTGTAAGCTCTCGGGAATGGTTACCGAAACCGAGAACTTTGTGTTTTCAGATGAAGTCTTTACGCCATTTATGGATCATGTCTTTACTTCATTTGGCGCCAACCGCGTTCTGTTTGGTTCTGACTGGCCCGTTTGCTTACTGGCAGCTGACTACACCAAGGTGTTCGCGCTTATTAATGATTATCTTGAGCAGCATTCTGCCAAAACTAAAGCGCAAGTTTTGGGAATTAATGCCATTAATATATATAATCTGTAAGATGGATTTAGGGTTAAAAAACAAAGTTATTATCGTAACAGGTGGTTCAAAGGGAATTGGAGCGGGTATTGTTTCCTTATTGGCAGAAGAAGGGGCAATTCCTATTATTGTTGGAAGAAATAAGCCAAACATAGATCAAGCAATTGAAATCTATAAGGAAAAAGGATTTAAAGTGGGCTATGCCTATGCAGAGCTCACCAAACCCGAGCAATGCGAAGCCGCTGTAAAGTTAGTTTTACGTAAACACGGTCGTATTGATGGACTTGTCAATAATGCAGGAGTAAATGATGGAGTTGGACTGGAGCATGGGAATTATAATGATTTTATGGAGTCTATCAAACGTAACCTAGCACACTATTATTTGATGGCACAATTGGTGCTTCCGGAGCTTAAAAAAAACAAGGGGGCTATCGTTAATATTGGCTCTAAAACGGCTGATACTGGTCAAGGGAGTACTTCGGGCTATGCAGCTTCCAATGGGGGCCGCAATGCCCTCACAAGAGAATGGGCGGTCGAACTATTGCCTTATGCCATTCGTGTGAACTGTGTTGTCGTAGCTGAATGCTTTACGCCACTCTATGAAAAATGGATAAATACTTTTGACGATCCAAAAGAAAAGCTGAAATCAATAACACAAAAAATCCCACTAGAGAAACGCATGACTACTGCTATTGAAATCGCCAATACAGTTGCCTTTTTACTTTCGTCGCGTTCAAGCCACACTACGGGTCAATTGGTTTATGTAGATGGTGGGTATACGCATTTGGATAGGGCTATAAATAAAGAATAATGACTGTTGAACTGCATAAATATTGTTTGGCCTTGGACCTCAAAGATGATCCTGAAAAGATTGATACCTATATAAAGTACCATAAGCAGGTATGGCCAGAAATCAACCAAAGCATCAAAGCGTCGGGTATTCAAAATGCAGAAATATATCACACAAGCAACAGACTTTTTATGATTCTTGAAGTTGACGATACATTTTCTTTTGAGAAAAAAGCAAGTATGGATGCGGATAATCCAAAAGTTCAAGAATGGGAAACCCTAA
The DNA here is from genome assembly GCA_027593245.1 of Bacteroidota bacterium. Lineage (GTDB taxonomy): Bacteria > Bacteroidota > Bacteroidia > Flavobacteriales > Flavobacteriaceae > UBA3537. The sequence goes on from JAQCJC010000068.1 coordinate 5,409, forward strand.
TGTGGAAATTTCAACAAGCTTTACCCAACACACCAGAAGGTACCAAATGGGTCTTGATGGAAAAAATTTATGATTTAAATAGACGCAAATGAAACAAGATGTAAATTATAAGTATCCATCTGTAGCTGATTTAAGAGCACGTGCCAAATGTAAAATACCAAAGTTTGCTTTTGAATACTTGGATGGGGGTTGTAATGATGACGTAAACCTTAAAAAGAATACTGATCGGATTCGAGACATTGAACTCAAGCCCAAGTATTTGGTTGACTATACCCCACCTAGTTTAAAAACCGAACTTTTTGGACATACGTATGATGCGCCCTTTGGTATTTCACCTGTTGGTTTGCAAGGCTTAATGTGGCCAAAATCTCCAGAAATTTTAGCCAAAGCAGCTTTTGAACACAACATTCCTTTTGTATTAAGCACTGTCACCACGGCAAGTATTGAAAAAATTGCTGAAATTACAGAAGGCAAGGCATGGTTTCAGCTTTATCACCCAGCAGAAGAACGGGTTACCAAAGATATTTTAAAGCGAGCGGAAACAGCCGAATGTCCTGTGCTTGTCATCCTTGCTGATGTACCCTCTTTTGGCTATCGCCCAAGGGATATTAGAAATGGTTTGTCTATGCCTCCTAAAATGACAATGACCAACATCATGAATGCAGCCAAAAGACCGCATTGGTCATTACAAACGCTAATTAACGGACAACCCAGCTTTGAAATACTTAAACCTTATATGCCCAAAAACTTAAACTTAAGTGAATTGGCAAAGTTTATGGATGCTACTTTTTCTGGCCGTTTGAATGAGGAAAAAATCAAAAAAATTCGTGATATGTGGAAAGGAAAGCTTGTGCTCAAAGGAGCTGAATCAGTACATGATGTCGAAAAATCTTATCAGTTAGGCTTGGACGGGGTTATTGTATCAAACCATGGCGGCAGACAGGTAGATGTTGGTCAAGCTACTATTGACGCATTAAAAACCATAGCACCCCTTTATAAAGGAAAACTAACCGTCATGATGGATAGCGGCATACGCGGTGGTGCAGATGTGGCGCGTGTTATGGCTAGTGGTGCTGACTTTAGCTTTATGGGGCGCACCTTTATGTACGGCGTGTCCGCACTTGGTAAAAAAGGTGGAAACCATACGATCAGCATGCTTAAACAGCAACTAACTCAAGTCATGGAGCAAATGAGTTGTGCTGAAATCCCTGATTTACAAAGTAAACTCATTCAAAAGAATGACTAATAACATATTTTATGAAAGCATCCAATACGATTCCCGTTGTACCCAAAAAAGTACTTATTCCATTCATCCTGCTAACCTCACTGTTTGCCCTATGGGGCTTTGCCAATGCGGTAACCGACCCGATGGTTCAGGCATTTAAAAAGGTACTAGAGTTATCAAATTCACAAGCAGCTTGGGTACAAATGGCATTTTATGGTGGGTATTTTTGCATGGCACTTCCCGCAGCTTTGTTTATGCGAAAATACTCCTATAAAGCTGGAATTTTAATTGGCCTGGCTTTATATGCCACAGGTGCCCTTCTTTTTTATCCTGCAGCCATTACAGAAGAATTCTGGTTTTTCTGCATGGGGCTATATATATTGACCTTTGGACTGGCGTTTTTAGAAACTGCTGCAAATCCTTATGCCTTAGCTATGGGTGCAAAAGAAACAGCAACCCAACGGCTTAACCTAGCGCAAGCCTTTAACCCTGTTGGTTTAATTCTTGGGCTTTTTGTTGCGCAACAATATGTGTTGAAAAAACTTCAATCTGATGATATTGCTGATTTTAGCGTATTGGACGAAGTTTCCAAGACATTAATCAAGTCAACTGATTTGATGGTAATCCGAGATCCCTATGTGATTTTAGGATTGGTTATTTTAGGAGTTTTGGTTTTGTTTTCAGTAAGTAAAATGCCCCATTCCAAAGCTGAAGACGTGCATGGCAATATTGGAAATACATTCACAAAACTCTTCAGGAATAAAACCTATAGCCAAGGGGTATTGGCGCAAATTTTTTACGTTGGAGCACAAATCATGTGTTGGACCTATATTTATCAATACGCCGAAGGAATTGGCATGGATAGTGTAACAGCTGGATATTATCAAATGGCTGCGTTTGTTCTCTTCACTGTAGGACGTGCTTTTGGAACCTACTTGCTACGATTTGTCAATGCTGGTAAATTATTGATGTTGTTTGCCCTATTTGCCATTGGCTGTACATTGGGTGTTGTTGTGATCAACAATGTCGTGGGGCTTTATTGTTTGGTTGGCGTATCGTTTTTTATGTCTTTGATGTTTCCAACCATTTACGGAATCGCGCTCGGAAAACTAACCGAAGACGAAAGCAAAATTGGCTCTGCTGGGTTGGTAATGGCTATTGTTGGCGGTGCACTGATGCCAAAACTTCAAGGAATGATTATTGACATAGGCGGTTATGCTGTTAATGACGTCAGTATTATCGGGATTTCTGAAATCAATCTTTCATTTTTATTACCTGTCTTGTGTTTTGCTTTTATCGCAATATACGGACGTAATAATCACAACTAAAATCTAAACAACACTATGAAAAAAGTAGTTTTAATTTTTGTTTTATCAACAATTCTTGCTTCTTGTGGCGCTGAACCAAAAAACAATGCAGCTGCATTGGAAAAACCCAATATTATCTTTATTTATCTCGACGATTTGGGCTATGGAGATGTAAGCGCCTATGGAGCAACCGAATTATCCACACCAAATATGGATTTTTTGGCAAACAATGGGCGTAAGTTTACCAACGGATATGCCACTTCGGCTACATGTACACCCAGTAGATATGCCCTACTCACAGGTCAATATCCTTGGCGGAACAGAAATGCCAAGATTTTACCTGGTACAGCACCACTTCTGATTGACACCGCTCAAGTGACCTTGCCAAAAATGCTTCGAAAACATGGATACGAAACGGCAGTGATTGGCAAGTGGCATTTAGGTCTTGGGCTAGGTAATGTGAACTGGAACGAACACATCTCACCTGGACCTAATGAAGTTGGCTTTGACTACAGCTTTATCATGGCAGCAACACAGGATCGGGTACCAACCGTTTACATTAAGGACGGTGACGTTTATAATTTAGACGTGAACGATCCAATAAAAATTGACTATGAAAAAAACTTTCCCGGAGAACCAACGGGGGAGAACTCGCCCCATTTGCTAAAAATGAAAGGCGATCCGCAACACAACAGAACTATTGTAAACGGTGTACCACGAATTGGCCATATGAAAGGTGGGCAAAGCGCAAGATGGATAGATGAAAATATGGCAGATGATTTTCTCAAAGAAGTTCAAACGTATATTAAAACAAAAAAAGACAAACCGTTCTTTTTGTATTATGGGTTTCAACAACCGCATGTGCCAAGAACACCACACCCACGCTTTGTTGGCGCAACTGGAATGGGCCCAAGGGGCGATGTCATTGCTGAAGCAGATTGGTGTATCGGAGAATTGATAAAAACACTGGAACAAGAGAGCTTGCTTGAAAATACGCTTATATTCTTATCAAGTGATAATGGACCTGTTTTGGATGATGGTTATGTTGATGATGCCATCGAAAAGCTTGGCGACCACACGCCAACAGGCAAATTAAGAGGCGGGAAGTATAGCTTGTATGAGGCTGGGACTCGTGTTCCCTTTGTCACGTATTGGAAAGGAACTATTGAGCCCGGTACTTCTGATGCCATTATTTCGCAAATGGATTGGCTATCGTCATTGTCCAGTATGATGGGAGAAGAAAAACCAAAACTAGATAGCGAAAACCACATGAATCTACTGCTTGGTAAGATAAATGAGGGTAGAGAAGATGTGGTGTTGGAAGCAACTTCTAGAACGGCTTACCGCCATGGCGATTGGGTCTTGATTCCACCCTATCCAGGACCTAAAATGTTTTTAACAAAAGGCATTGAAACAGGCAATGGAGACGAATATCAGTTGTACAATCTGGCAAAGGATGTGTCTCAAAAAAACAATCTTGCAGAAAAAATGCCTGAAAAAAGAGACGAGATGATGGAGCGCTTTCTTACTATAGTAGGCGATGCCTATGAAAACACAAGTCGTTTGCGTTTTGATTAATATTTCAGAATCCCACGCTGGATAAACCATTGATGGACCGAGTTTGGCCATGATTTGACAGAGCCTTTTTCACGGTGGAGCCCAAAGCCATGACCTCCATCTTCCCATATATGCAAAGCTGCTGGAACATTTTTTTCCAGTAGTGCTTTGTAATACATGATGCTGTTTTCTGCATGAACAGCCCTATCATTGGAAGCGTGAATTAAAATGGCTGGTGGTGTATCGGTTTTTACTTGTAGCTCATTTGAGTAAGCTATTATGTCTTCATTAGTAGGATTTTCCCCCAAAAGACTTTGTCTAGAACCCATATGCGTGTAGGCTTTTCGCATACTGATAACGGGATAGACAAGAACAGAAAAATCAGGGCGAGTGCTGAACGAAGACAGTGAATCTGTTCTGTCTTGGTTACCATAGTCGAACTGTGTGGAAAGTGTAGCTGCCAAGTGACCACCAGCTGAAAAGCCCATAACCCCGATATTGTTCGGGTTTATATTCCATTCCCTTGCACGATACCGAATGATGCGCATGGCTTGCTTGGCATCTGAAAGGGGAATTTCTTTCTTGCAAGACGTGGACTCCCAGTAGGGTGTTCGGTACATCAGTACAAAAGCACTAATACCCAACGTATTGAGCCATTGGGCAACCTCTGTTCCTTCCTTTTTAAAGGCTAGATTTTGATACCCACCACCGGGTAAAACCAAAACAGCTGCTGTGTTTTGTATGGATTTTTCTGTTGGGTAATACCATAATTGTGGACTTCTGATACGTTCTTTTATCGAAATGGTATTAGATACCTCTTGCGTGAGTAGGCTTGAAGCACAAGGCATTTCATC
>JAQCJC010000069.1 GCA_027593245.1 Bacteroidota bacterium
GTCAAAATTTTGACTGAAGAAAGTAAAGACTACCAAGTATTTGAGGCTGAGGATGGACTCGCGGGTACTGAGGCTATAAAAAAATCAGATTTTGATTTAATTTTATGTGATATCAAAATGCCAAAAATGGATGGTGTTGAGGTACTCGAAGCGGCAAAGAAAATCAAACCTGAAATCCCTATCGTTATGATATCTGGCCATGGTGACTTAGACACTGCTGTTAATACGATGCGCTTGGGCGCATATGATTATATTTCTAAACCACCTGATTTAAATCGGCTTCTAAACACGATAAGAAATGCTCTCGACCGGAAAGAATTGGTTATAGAGAATAAACGTTTGAAGCGCAAAATAAGTCAGAACTATGAAATGGTTGGAGATAGTGTTGCCATTAGTAAGATAAAATCTATAATTGAAAAGGTAGCCCCTACCGAAGCGCGTGTCCTTATTACTGGCCCCAATGGGACTGGTAAAGAACTTGTGGCTCATTGGTTACACCAAAAGAGTGAACGTTCTAATGGACCCATGGTAGAAGTTAATTGTGCTGCTATTCCAAGCGAACTTATTGAAAGTGAGCTTTTTGGTCATATCAAAGGTGCTTTTACAGGTGCCCAAAAGGACAGAGCAGGGAAATTTGAAGCGGCAAATAAAGGCACTTTATTTTTGGATGAAATAGGTGACATGAGTTTGTCTGCTCAAGCTAAAGTTTTACGCGCACTTCAAGAAAACAAAATACAGCGCGTTGGAAATGATAAAGATATCAATGTCAATGTTCGTGTTGTTGCAGCAACCAACAAAGACCTAAAAAAAGAAATCTCAGAAGGGCGTTTCAGGGAAGATTTGTACCACCGTCTTGCAGTTATACTAATCAATGTACCATCTCTCAACGAAAGGCGTGATGATATTCCTCTTTTGGTAGATTTTTTTAGTGCAAAGATTGCCTCTGAACAAGGCACCATAAAAAAAGATTTTTCTGTTGCTGCACTAAAACTTTTGAAAGGGTACAATTGGACTGGAAATATTCGAGAGTTACGCAATGTAGTTGAACGTCTTATCATTCTAGGATCAAATGAAATATCAGAAAATGATGTTCGTACTTTTGCAAGCAAACTTTAAGTTAAATCAAACTTATTTCCTTTTATGAAAAATAAGATAATATTAGTTTTCATTTTATTTAGTATTATTGGCACCGCTCAAGATGATGCTGCTCAACTTCAAAGCATATACAGCACATCTCTGACTAATGGTAAAAGCTATGAATGGCTAAGGTACTTGTCTAACGAAATCGGTGGACGGCTGTCCGGATCATTAAATGCTGAGTTAGCTGTAGAATATACCAAGGAAGAGTTGGAAAAATTGGGATTAGATAAAGTCTGGTTACAGCCTGTCCTGGTACCGAAATGGGTGCGTGGAAATCCTGAATTTGCCTATATAGAAACTGCGCCAGGAAAAACAATTCCTGTTAATCTCTGTGCCTTAGGGGTTCTGTTTCCACGCCACCTCAAGGACTAAAAGCTGAGCTTATAGAAGTTCAAGGAATAGCGGATTTAAACAGATTGAATCGTGCCGATGTGGAGGGCAAAATTGTGTTTTTCAATAGGCCTATGCAAGCCGATTTGATTTCAACATTTGAGGCCTATGGAGGGTGTGTTGACCAGCGTTATGACGGTGCAAGAGAAGCTGCCAAATTAGGCGCTGTTGGGACTATTGTACGGTCTATGAACCTGCGTTTGGATGATTTACCACATACTGGAGCAATGTCCTATGGTAATACCCCTGTTAATGTACGTATTCCTTCGGCTGCCATCAGCACTAATGATGCCGAGCGTTTGAGTGGTATTTTAAAAATCGACCCAAAGGTTAAATTTTATTTCAAACAAAATTGCAAACAACTGAAAGATGTTCAGTCCTACAATGTCATAGGGCAAATAACAGGAAGTCAATACCCCAATGAAATTATAGTTGTAGGAGGACATTTGGATTCTTGGGATTTAGGTGATGGTTCTCATGACGATGGAGCAGGTTGCGTACAATCCATGGATGTTCTACGTCTTTTAAAAGAAACTGGTGTACGCCCAAAAAGAACCATTCGAGTTGTTCTTTTTATGAATGAGGAAAACGGCTTACGTGGTGGTCGAAAATATGCTGAGATTGCTAAGAGAAAGGGCGAAAAGCACATTTTCGCTTTGGAAAGTGATTCTGGGGGGTTTACACCTAGAGGATTTTCATTTGACGGTCCAGATTATAAAATCAATCAAATCCTAAATTGGAAACCTCTTTTTGAACCCTATCTCATACACTATTTCAAAAAAGGTGGGAGTGGAGCTGATATTGGTCCATTGAAAAATAAGAATCTCGTTTTAGCTGGTCTTCGACCGGACTCCCAACGTTATTTTGATCATCATCATGCAGCAAATGATACTTTTGATGCTGTGAACAAACGAGAGTTAGAATTGGGTGCAGCAACAATGACCGCACTTATTTATCTAATTGATAAATATGGATTTAACAGCATAGAGCAAAAAAATAAAATTAAAGATTAAAAACTAATCTTATAAGCTTTTTACTGTTGCTCTAATGGCTACAAGATTTACTAGGAGTTTTTCAAGATGATTCAAATCCAACATATTTGCACCATCACTTTTGGCATTAGCGGGATCAAAATGCGTTTCGATAAATAGACCATCGATATTATTAACCACGCCAGCTCTTGCTATTGTTTCAATCATATCAGGTCTTCCTCCTGTGACTCCGCTTGTTTGGTTGGGCTGTTGTAGTGAATGGGTAACATCCAGTATTGTGGGGGCAAATTCACGCATGGTAGGTATGCCCCTGAAATCAACAATCATATCTTGATAGCCAAACATTGTTCCACGATCAGTAATCCAAACATTATCGTTTCCGACGTCTTTTACTTTTTGAACAGCGTGTTTCATAGCCTCAGGACTCATGAATTGTCCTTTTTTTAGGTTGACAACCTTCCCTGTATTTGCTGCAGCCACCACCAAGTCTGTTTGACGTACAAGAAAAGCAGGGATTTGAAGAACATCAACATATTGTGCCGCTAAAACGGCATCGCTTACTTCATGAATGTCTGTAACGGTTGGAATGTCAAAAGTTTCTGATACTTTTCTTAAAATTTTAAGTGCTTTTTCATTACCAATTCCTGTAAAACTATCAATTCGGCTTCGATTAGCTTTTTTAAAACTTCCTTTAAATATGTATGGTATTTTGAGTTTATCGGTGAGCTCACAGATATGCTCCGCAATACGCATAGCCATTGCCTCGCCCTCTATTGCGCATGGCCCAGCAAGTAAGAAAAACTGATTGGAATCTGTGTGTTTTAACTTTGGAATACTATGGAGATCCATCAAAAATATTTTTATGATGCAAATATAAACAAATTAAAACCACATGATTGTTTTTATAAATCAGAATAGTCCTAAAAATTAAGCGTACCTTTGCTCGCTCAAAATAGGGTACACTATGAATAAGATTAAAAACATTGCCATTATTGCTCACGTCGACCATGGAAAAACAACATTAGTTGACAAAATTTTATACCATTGCCAATTGTTTCGTGAGAATGAGAATAAAGGGGATTTGATCCTGGACAACAATGATTTGGAACGTGAACGCGGAATTACCATTACCTCTAAAAACGTCTCTGTCGTGTACAAAGACACAAAAATAAATATTATAGACACACCCGGTCACGCTGATTTTGGAGGAGAAGTAGAGCGTGTGCTAAATATGGCCGATGGAGTATTATTGCTTGTTGATGCATTTGAAGGGCCTATGCCGCAAACTCGTTTTGTCTTACAAAAGGCTATTAGTTTAGGCTTAAAACCATGTGTTGTTGTTAATAAAGTAGATAAAGAAAATTGTACACCGGATGAAGTTCATGAAGCTGTTTTCGATTTGATGTTTGAATTGGAAGCTGAGGAGTGGCAATTGGATTTTCCTACCGTATATGGCTCTGCAAAATTCAATTGGATGAGTGATAACTGGGCTGTTAAAACAGAATCAATTGAACCATTGTTAGATATGGTTATTGATCATATCCCATCCCCTAGATTTAAGGAAGGGAATACACAGATGCTGATTACATCTTTGGATTATTCATCATTTACAGGACGAATAGCTATTGGGCGTTTGCAGCGTGGAACACTAGAAACAAATCAAGCTATTACTTTGGTTAAAAGAGACGGCTCTAAATTGAAGTCTAAAATAAAAGAACTTCATGTTTTTGAGGGATTGGGTAGAAAGAAAGTCGAGAAGATAGTTGCAGGCGAAATTTGTGCACTTGTTGGTCTCGATGGTTTTGAGATTGGTGATACCATCGCTGATATCGAAGCACCCGAAGCCTTGGAAACTATAGCAATAGATGAGCCTACTATGAGTATGCTTTTTACCATCAATGATTCTCCTTTTTTTGGAAAAGAAGGGAAATTTGTGACTTCACGTCACTTAAAAGAACGACTGGAAAAAGAATTGGAGAAAAATTTGGCACTTCGTGTAGACGCAACAGATAGTGCAGATAAATTTATGGTTTTTGGACGAGGTGTGTTACACTTATCCGTTCTTATTGAAACTATGCGTCGTGAAGGTTATGAACTTCAAATCGGTCAGCCACAAGTCATTATAAAAGAAATTGATGGTGTAAAATGTGAACCTGTAGAAGAAATGACTATTGATTTACCGGAAAACATATCGGGCAAAGCCGTAGAAATGGTGACCATGCGTAAAGGAGAGCTTTTAAGTATGGAAGTCAAAGGTCAGCGCATGATTTGCCAATTTATTATCCCTTCAAGAGGTATCATTGGTTTGCGGAATCAATTGCTTACCGCTACAGCAGGAGAAGCTATTATGGCACACCGATTTAAGGAATATCAGCCACTTAAAGGTGGAATTCCTGAACGTCAAAATGGGTCCTTAGTTTCTATGGAAAACGGTTCAGCAATTCCGTATTCTATTGATAAACTTCAAGATCGTGGAAAATTCTTTGTAGATCCTGGTGAATCGATTTATGAAGGTCAAGTTATTGGAGAAAATTCACGCGGTGATGATATGGTAGTGAATGTCACCAAAACTAAAAAACTAAGTAACGTACGAAGCTCCGGAGCTGATGATAAAGCCAAGATTGTACCTGCTATTAAATTTTCATTGGAAGAAGCTTTAGAGTATATTCAAAAGGATGAGTATGTTGAAGTGACTCCCAATAGTCTAAGATTGCGAAAAATTTATCTCAAGGAAGTCGATCGAAAACGAAATAAAGCACTTTAGAATGGATTTTATATCAATTAACATTGCTGAGTGGGTTGGTTATATTGCTACTGCGGTTTTGCTTACCTCCTTTACAATGAAGCAATTGAGAACGCTAAGAATTGTCAATTCTGTAGCCTGTTTACTCTTTGTTGGGTATGGAGTCTTACTAACTAATGCTTGGCCTATCATTATTTCCAACGCTGCAATTTTTGTAATCAATATCTATTACTTGTTTTTGGAGAAAAATCAGTAACTTCACTTCTTTAAAACATATACTAAGAATTTTAAGCATCAACGGTTTTACAGCTTGAAGAGTGTTAAATAGTTTAATTTTAATTAGTGAAATTACCACAGTTCATAACCAATAATTTAATTTTAAAAATTACCTCATTAAATTCTGTGGTTGTTGGCATTAGACTTCTTATTTCTTTAGTGGTTCAAAATCTTTTGGCACAATTTACAGGTCAAGCCGGAATTGCAAAAGTTGGTCAAATACGAAACCTCTCCAGCATACTTATGAGCCTTTCTTCTTTAGGGGTTTTTAATGGTGTCGTCAGATATGTCTCGGAATATAAAAATAATGAAGAGGGGTTAAAAAGACTTTTTTCGACGGTTTATGTGCTGTCTTCATTTGCAACACTTCTACTGTCATTAGCTTTGTTTTTTGGCGCAACTCAGCTATCTGTTTGGTTGTTTTTTAGTGAAGATTTTAGATTTGTATTCCAGTTGTTGGCTGTTACAGCGCCTTTTATTGCAATGAATCGTATTTTTTACGGTGTAATTAGTGGTCTAAAGGCCTATAAAGTCAATTCAAAAATTGAAATTATATGGTATAGCTTAGCCTCAATTTTATTGCTTTTTTGCTTGTATTCTCATAACATTGAAGGAGTACTCTTTGCTATTGCAATCACGCCTATAATCCAGTTTTTAATAACACTTTTATTGTTTGGTAAAACACTAAGAGAATACGTCAAATTCAGGAAGTTAAACTTTGAAACTCCAATGTTGAAAGTGTTACTGGGTTACACCCTAATTTCATTTGTTGCAACTGTTTGTTCCAATCTTGTAGACATCGATTTTAGAACATCAATTTCTGAAAAGTTAAGTGAAAATGAGGCTGGTATTTGGACGGCTATGTCCTCAATATCTAAAATATATATGCAGTTTCTTATTGCTATTTTTTCACTATACATATTACCTAAATATGCTGAAATTAATTCATCTTTCAGATTTCGATCAGAACTTAAATCAATTTATAAATCCCTTTTACCATTGGTGGTATTAGGCATGTTAATAGTTTATTTTCTACGTGAGTTTATTGTCTTAACCATTTATAATGAAGCATTCTGGTCTATGACGTTATTGTTCAAGTGGCAGCTTCTCGCCGATTTTATACGTTTTATTGCGAATGTTATGTCTTTTAAATTTTTGGCAAAAAAGCAGATTTCCTACTTTATATATACACAGCTTTTGGGTTTGCTACTCTATCATGTTTTAGGGCATCATTTAATTGAAACCTACAAAACAGAGGGAGTGGTCATAGGCTTGTTTGTAAGTAATTTAATATATTTAGGGTCTGTCATGACTGTTTTGAGACACGATCTTTTCGGAAAAAATAGGCCAATGTAAGCTTGAAGTCAATGCATATCTTTAATAAATTTAAACTTTTGTTTTTCAATTACTTGGCTGTAATTATTGCAGCACTTGTTCTTGTTCTTTTTCACTCTAATTTTGAGGGTGAAATCGCCTTAAATTGTATTGAGAACGCTCTTTTTGCAGTTATTCTGATTAGTATTAGTTGTCTGATACGAATTAACAAATTAAGGAGTATTTATGGCCAATTGGCTTTCATTGGTTTTAGTTTAACAATGCTTTTTGAAACCCTTTATTATTTACTTTTTAAAGTTTTTATAAGCCCATCTACTTTATATTTATTATTTGATACTAATACAAATGAATCCGTTGAGTTTATTCAGTCCTACATTGGTGGATTTGAGATTTTTTCAACATTAGCTCTTTTGGCTGTTTCATTGTTTTACTTTAAAAGGCTAAAAAATCAATACGCCTCTTTTGGTGTGGTTTCTGGAGCATTATCGTTGAAAATTATTCTGTTGATTGGAATCACGCTTGGCTATCTAAAATGGTCCACCCATATAATTTACAATTTTCCTTATCTCTCAATAAAGTCTTTTATTGAATATTCTCGAGTTTCAAAGAAATTAGATGCTTATACACTAGATCAGCATGGTCTTTTTGAGGATGCTAGCTCTAGCTTGGGACAACAAAACGAAGGGGTTTATGTTCTAATTTTGGGCGAATCAACAGCTCGATCTCATATGGGGCTTTATGGTTATGAACGTCAAACCACTCCACGATTAAATTCTATTTCAAATTCACTTTGGACCTTTAATGATGTCATTAGCCCCAACACCCACACCATAGAATCAGTTACTAAAATGCTAACTCTAGGAAATTACGAGAATTTAGACCTTACATCAAAAGGGTCCATCATTCAGTTGGCTAATGCCGCAGGCTTTAAGACCATTTGGCTTTCTAATCAGAGACCTGTAGGAGTGCATGAAAGTTTGGTGACCAAAATTGCACGTTCAGCAGCTGAAGTTAGTTTTATGACCACCATGCATGGCCGACACAACCGTATTTTAGATCAGGTTTTGCTTCTAGAACTAGATTCTATTTTAAATACCCCATCCAATCAGCCAAAATTTATCATCGTTCATCTCTCAGGCACTCATATGTTGTATGAAAATCGTTACCCAGAGGATGAACAAGTGTTTTGGGGTACACCAAACATAGCATATGAATCAGAGGATAACTTTAGAACTGTAAATCACTACGATAATGCTGTTCTTTACACTGATTTTATTATATACAATATCATACAAAAAATTAAGGGCCTTAATACTAAAAGTACTGTGCTGTATCTGTCTGATCATGGTGAAGAGCTTTTTCAGGATGCAGATTTCTCGGGACATAACGAAGATGTTGCCACGAAAAGTATGTACGATATTCCTTTTTTTCTTTGGCAATCAGAAATATACAAAAAGGATAAATCTTTAACTTTTCACGCAGATCGAAAGTATATGGCTGATGATTTCTTTCACACTATGGCTGAGGTTCTACAAATTTCTTCTACAAAGGTAGATACAACTAGAAGTATTTTTTCAAAATTCTTTAAGGTTCGACAACGTCTTGTTCTCACAGGTCAAGACTATGATACATTATTTGATCAAAAGCCATGACAAAGCAACGATTAAAAATAGCAATTATAACTTCGTCTTTGGGGGGTGGTGGAGCTCAGAAATCTTCTGCCAATTTATCCTTTGTTTTGTCGAAGTTAGATTATGATGTACATATTATATCTATATTAAATCAAATTGATTATGAATATCAAGGTCAGCTTTTGAATTTAGGTAAATTAAAAGATGAAAATGATTCTATATTCGGGAAAATAAAACGTTTTAGATTGTTTTATAACTACCTACAAACTGAGAATTTTGACTACATCATTGATAGCCGATCACGACCAACGTTTTTTAAGCAGTTAATAGTAAATACTTTTTTGTACCATAACCATAAGGTCATTTACATTATTCATAATTACTTTTTAGATCGCTACTTACCATCTTCTACTATCTTAGCAAAATTATTATATATGAAATCCAATAAACTAGTTTGTGTTTCAAAAGAGATAGAGAATTTAGTTGTTAAATCTTATGGATTCAAAAATGTCACAACAATTTATAATGCAGTGGTAAATCATAGCAATAAAACCCTAGAAATATCTTCTAAGCTTCCTAAAAAGTTTATTTTATTTTTTGGACGAATTGACGATAAAGTCAAGAATATAAGTCTACTGTTAGAGGCTTTTAAGCGTTCTCATTTACCCAAAAAGGATATAGCGCTTGTCATTTTGGGCGACGGTCCTGATACTTTGTGCTTACAACAAAAGGTAAAGGGTCTTGAACTTGAAGATAAGGTTACATTTTTATCTTATTTATCCGATCCAAAAGCTATTATATCAAAGGCTATTTTTACCACATTGACCAGTACCCATGAAGGCTTTCCTATGGTTATTATTGAAAGTTTACAGCTAGGAGTGCCTGTGGTTTCTGTAGATTGTAAATCGGGGCCAAGTGAGGTTATCAATCATAAAGAGAACGGCTTATTGGTTGATAATCACAATCCGATAGCTCTTGCAGATGCCTTCAATGAATTTATTGAAAATGAAAAGCTTTATAATCATTGTAAACAACAGGCTAAACAAAGTATTGAGAAGTTTTCCATTAAAATTTTGTCTGAAAAATGGAGCCAACTTCTCTAGCTAGTTGAACTCAAGGATTAAAAGTGGTCAAGTAAATATTTTTTTTAATCAATGAATGTTGAATACGGCTTAGTGTTTTTATGACAGTTTTGGGAAGAATAAGTATTATTCTTTGCTTGAAATTTAAGTTTGTTATTAAAATTGAGCTTTTTAAATATTCGTAGTTTTGAAGGTCTCCATTTTTTTTTCTCTCTAAGGCCATGGAAAAACGATTCAAATCTAAATACTTTTTTAGCGTTGGATTTTTGTTTTCTGCCTCAATAAAGTATTTAAATATCTTTAAACGATCAATAACATGTTGAGATGATGATAAATGTTTTTCGTTATTGTTAATTACTTTAATTGCAGTGGCTTTAGAATTAAATGCAACCTTTTCTTTTAGAGCGATTCTTATCCAAAGTTCTGTATCTTGTCCTGATTTTAATGATTCATTGAAATATCCAATTGTTTTAAAAGTACTTTTGGGAATCATCACTGCCGAGGTCCATGCAATACAGTCGATGGTTG
>JAQCJC010000070.1 GCA_027593245.1 Bacteroidota bacterium
TTGATGATGAGCCCGATATTTTGGAAATCATCAGTTACAACCTCTTGGCACAGGGCTACAACGTATCTACAGCCAACAATGGACTTCAAGCCATAAAAAAAGCCAAAAAAGAACAACCCCAACTCATCATTTTAGATGTTATGATGCCCGAAATGGACGGCATTGAGGCCTGTGAACAGATCCGAAAAATTCCTGAGCTTCAACATACGCTCATCACTTTTCTTACAGCGCGTGGTGAAGACTATTCGCAAGTTGCAGGTTTTGAAGCCGGTGCAGATGATTATATCACCAAACCCATCAAACCAAAAGTCTTGGTCAGCAAAATCAAATCGCTGCTTAGGCGATTGAATACAACTACGGATAGCCCATCCCAAGACCTTATTGAATTAGAAAATTTGATCATCGACAGAGAGGCCTACAAAATTATTTTTAAAGGAGAGGATGTCATTTTACCACGTAAAGAATTTGAATTGTTATATTTGTTGGCATCAAAACCAGGAAAAGTTTTTAAACGCGAAGATATCCTCGATAAAATTTGGGGGAATGAAGTGGTTGTTGGAGGAAGAACGATTGATGTTCATATCCGAAAATTGCGTGAAAAACTTGGCGACAAGCGCTTCAAAACCATTAAAGGCGTAGGGTATAAGTTTCAAAACAAATGAGTTCATCACTAAAAAAGACTTATAAATTTGCAGGCATTACTGCCTTATTGCTCTCTTTTTATCTTACACTCTTTTTGAGTGTTTTTTTGTTTTATATAGATGAGTTTCAGTTGCAATTTATTGCGCTTTCATTTTTATTTTGTGTTGTGCTCACTTTTGTTGTGTTTCAATACCGTGTCGATCGCTATATCTTCAAAAGAATTGAAAAAATTTATAATGATGTTATCTTTTTAGAGTCTGAAACAGGGCCAGTCAACAGTGTGCCTATGTCTACGGATCTAGATTTTCTTTCCAAAGAACTTAGCAAATACACACGACTAAAAAAAATGGAGTTAGAATCTTTTCGTGCGCGCGAAGAATTCAGAAAAGAATTTGTTGGTAATGTTGCCCATGAGCTCAAAACGCCTTTATTTACGGTGCAAGGCTATATTGCTACACTATTGGATGGGGCAATGCAGGATTCAGAGGTTTTGAAAAAGTATTTAAAGAGAGCAGATAAAGGCGTCGATCGTTTGATCTACATTGTCAAAGATTTGGATATGATTACCAAAATTGAATTTGGTGATGCCAAATTAGAAAAAACAAATTTTGACATCTTAGAATTAATAAATAATGTCTTTGAACAATTGGAAATGAAAGCCAAAAAGAAAAACATCACGCTTTCATTGGATGAACTTTTGCCTTCTTCAGTATATGTCCATGCCGATATGGAACGGATTCAACAAGTGCTGACCAATCTTTTGGTCAATTCTATAAAATATGGGCACACCAACGGAACTACAGAAGTCAGTATTGAGGCTCTTGAGGATGCTAAAGTAGTGGTGCGCATTACCGACAATGGCGAAGGCATAGAGGAAGAACATATTCCACGTCTTTTTGAGCGGTTTTACAGAGTAGATAAAAGTGGTGCTCGTAGCGAGGGAGGTTCAGGACTTGGACTCGCTATTGTAAAGCACATTATTGAAGCACATGAGGAGAAAATCTTTATTGAAAGCAAGTACGGGATTGGTAGTGAGTTTTCATTTACCCTTCAAAAACAGGAATAACTTATATGTAATTTCCTATTTTTGCTCAAAATCATGATCAGTGGGAAGCAAAAATAAACTCAAAAGATTTCTAGAAAATGAAACATTTCACAATGTACTTCAGCCCAAACGTGCGGATCTTGTGGATGCTATATTTCCATTGAAAGGAAAATGGGGTGCAGATTTTTTTAAAAACAGCAATCCATTGGTTTTGGAACTGGGTTGTGGAAAGGGTGAATACACTGTCGGTCTGGCCAAGCGTTATCCCCACAAAAATTTTATTGGGATTGACATCAAAGGAGCGCGTTTTTGGCGTGGTGCCAAGACAGCTGTCCAAGAGCAGTTGCCAAATGTGGCCTTTGTTCGGGCACAAATTGAACTGATAGAACATTTGTTTGCTGAGAATGAAGTTGATGAAATTTGGATCACTTTTCCCGACCCACAAATCAAGTATAAACGCACCAAACACCGTCTGACCAACGATGCGTTTTTGAAACGTTACAAACATATCTTAAACGACACTGGGGTTGTTCACCTCAAAACAGACAGTGAATTTATGCATGGCTACACCTTAGGACTCTTGCATGGGCAAGGGCATGAGGTGCAGTATGCCAACCACGATGTGTATCATCAAGAAGGAAGTCCAGAAGAAGTTACTGGCATTCAAACCTTTTATGAACAAACGTATTTGGAGCAAAACAAAGCAATTACTTATATTAGATTCAAAATCAACTAACATTTGAACAACACAATTATCTTTTTTATTAGTCTTTTGATTGCTTTTATTGGAGTTATTCCTCCAGGAATGCTTAATGTGTTTGCTGCTAAAATCAGTTTAAATGAAGGGCACAACAGAAGTTTTATGTTTTCTTTTGGGGTATGTGTTGTTGTAGCCATTCAAGTTTATATCGGGGTAGTTTTTGCTAAATATCTTAACCTTCATCATGAGGTTACGGTTATTTTGAAGCGGGTAGCCTTTGTCATTTTTTTGTTGGTTTCAGCCTATTTTTTCAACACAGCAAAATCGTCTACTTTAGCAATAGAACACTCTCTAAAAAGTAAACAAAGCCGTTTTTTTCAAGGTATATTTATGTCTGCACTAAATGTTTTCCCCATTCCTTTTCAGGCCTATGTAGTGACTACGCTGCTGTCTTATGGTTGGATGAGTTTAGAAGCTACAACTATTGGAACCTATGTCTCTGGTGCAGTTATGGGAACATTTATGGCCCTGTATGTTTATATTTTGTTTTTTGACACTCTAAAAAACACAAAAATAGCCAGTCCAAAAAATATGAACTATTGCATTGGTGTTATCACTTTAGTCGTGGCAATTGCCACTTTGATTAACCTTCTAAGGTAGGATTAAGATGTCGGAATCTTCTAGTTTTTTTGAAAAATGTTTTACTGTAGCACGTCAAATTCCATATGGACGTGTCACAACTTATGGAGCCATTGCACGTTATTTGGCTTCGCCACAAAGCGCCAGAGCCGTGGGCTATGCAATGACTGCGTCTCATGCTAAAGACGTTCCCGCGTACCGAGTGGTCAACAGAATAGGATTGCTCACAGGTAAACATCATTTTGAGGGCATAAATTTGATGCAGCAACTTCTAGAAAATGAAGGAATTGAAGTCAAAAATAACCAAATTCAAAATTTTGAAATTGTATTTTGGGATCCATCAAAAGAACTTTAGTTTTTTTAACAAATCAAGCGTATATTTGTCCTTTAGAATAAGTCTAAATTATCTACTTTGAAATTTACAAAACAAGACATACAAAACGCGTTAAAGACCCTTACTGCACCAGGAGAAGGTAAGAATATGATTGAAAGTCAGGCGGTTAAAAACATTGTTGTTTTTGGTGATGAAGTCGTTGTGGATATCACGATTTCCAATCCTAGCCTTCAGGCCAAAAAGCGTACCGAAGTGGACATCATGAAAACCATTCATGAGTTGGTATATCCCAAAGCCAAAATCCAAGTCAATGTGAAAGTTGAAGCTAATAAAGCGCCAAAAAATGAAATCAAGGGTAAACCCATCCCTGGGGTCAAACACATCATCGCAATAGCGTCTGGTAAAGGCGGAGTTGGCAAGTCTACAATTACTTCGAATATGGCTGTTACATTGGCTAAAATGGGTTTTAAGGTTGGTGTTTTAGATGCCGACATTTATGGCCCTTCTATTCCTTTGATGTTTGATGTTGCGCTAGAACGACCATTGGCCGTACAAGTCAATGGTGCTTCTAAAATGCAGCCTGTCGAAAATTATGGAGTCAAAATACTTTCGATTGGATTTTTCACCAAACCAAATCAAGCTGTAGTTTGGCGTGGCCCCATGGCAGCTAAAGCACTAAATCAAATGATTTTTGATGCTGCTTGGGGTGAATTAGATTTTTTATTGATTGATTTACCTCCAGGAACAGGAGACATTCACTTGAGTATCATGCAGTCTTTACCCATTACTGGAGCTGTGGTTGTCAGTACTCCACAAAATGTTGCACTTGCTGATGCTAAAAAGGGAGTGGCTATGTTCCAACAAGAAAGCATCAATGTACCGGTATTGGGCATTATTGAAAATATGGCCTATTTTGTACCTGAGGAATTACCAGACCACAAATATTACATTTTCGGTCAAGAAGGCGCAAGGCATCTAGCAAGTGATCTAGAGGTTTCATTTTTGGGCGAAATTCCTATTGTACAAAGTATTCGAGAAGCCGGCGATTTTGGTCGTCCGGCAGCCATGCAATCCAATACGCCATTAGAGTCTTCATTTAGAGAAATCACTCAAAATGTAGTTCAAGAGGTTGTTAGGCGTAACAAAAGTTTACCGCCGACAGAAGCCATAAAAATCACAACAATGGCGGGTTGTAGTGCTGTAAAAAATTAAATAAAAATGATTATGAGTACAGAAGAATTGAGAAAAAATATAGAAAAAGCTCTGGATGAAATTCGTCCATTTCTTCAAAATGATGGCGGAAATATCAACCTCATTGCCATAGAAAATGATGAGGTGGTCAAAGTTCAACTCATTGGCGCATGCTCTTCGTGTAGTGTCAATCAAATGACTTTAAAGTCTGGAGTGGAGATGACCATTAAAAAATATGCGCCTCAAATTCAATCTGTAATCAATATTGAAGCTTAGGATGATCAAAACAGATATTCTTATTATTGGCGCAGGGCCAACAGGGCTATTTGCTGTCTTTGAAGCGGGATTGCTCAAGCTTAAATGTCATCTAATAGATGCACTGCCTCAGCCCGGTGGTCAATGCTCTGAAATTTATCCCAAAAAACCAATCTACGACATTCCAGCCTATCCAGAAATTTTAGCTGGCGAACTTACAGAAAAATTATTAGAGCAATCCAAACAATTTAAACCTGGTTTTACCCTTGGTGAGCGTGCAGAAACTATTGAAAAGCAAAGCGATGGAACTTTCGTTGTAACGACCAACAAAGGGACACAGCATTGTGCGCCTGTCGTCGCAATTGCAGGAGGATTAGGGAGTTTTGAACCACGAAAGCCAGCCCTAGAAAATATTGAAAATTTTGAAGATAAAGGGGTGTCTTACATGATTAAAGACCCCGAAGTTTATCTCGATAAGCGTGTGGTTATTGCAGGTGGTGGGGATTCCGCATTGGACTGGTCAATTTTTTTAAGTGCCGTTGCTAAAGAAGTTACATTGATTCATAGGAGAACAGAATTTAGGGGTGCTTTAGATTCTGTTGACAAAGTGCAGGAACTTAAAAACAATGGGGTTATTAATTTGATTACACCTGCTGAGGTTACGGGTCTTTTTGGACCTGATCGTTTAGAATCTATAGAAGTCAAAAAAACAGATGAAGCACCACAACTTATCAAAACAGATGCGTTTATCCCGCTGTTTGGGTTATCCCCTAAACTGGGGCCAATTGCCAATTGGGGACTAGAGATTGAAAAAAATGCCATTAAAGTAAATAATGCATTAGATTATCAGACCAATATTCCAGGGGTTTTCGCCATTGGAGATGTGAATACCTATCCCGGAAAATTGAAATTGATTTTATGCGGTTTTCACGAAGCCACACTGATGTGTCAGGCGGCTTACAAAATCATCAATCCAGGAAAGCGTCTTGTGCTTAAATACACAACTGTAAGTGGTATTGATGGCTTTGACGGAACTCGCAAAGAAGCGCCCAAGAGTGTTGTAAAATCAATTAATTGATGCCTTCAAATATTCACATAAAAATAACAGACCGCAATGGAACAACTCATGATGTTGAGGCACCCACTGATATGGCTCTAAATTTGATGGAAGTTGTGCGCATGTACGAACTTGCTCCAGAAGGGACTATTGGTGTTTGTGGTGGTATGGCTATGTGTGCTTCCTGCCAATGTTATATCCACAGCACACACGATTTAGCTGATAAATCAGATAATGAAGAGGCCATGCTTAGCGAAGCGTTTCACGTCAAGCCAAATAGTCGATTAGGTTGTCAAGTTCAAGTTTTACCAGAGTTAGAAGGATTGGAAATTGAATTGGCTCCAGAAGAGTAAATTTATTCAATTTTTTCAATAGCAAAAGGGAGTATGCGCTCAACAAATTTGGAGTACGCTAAGCTAGAAGGGTGTAGATTGTCTGAAGCAACCAAATCAGGATTATTGATCCCTTGTTGGGTAATGTCTGTGATATAAACATAAGTCAATCCATTGGAGTTGCAATAATTTTGTGCGTAATTGTTATAGGTTTCGAGTTCTTCAGAAATAGTTTCAGAATTTAAGTTTTGGCCAAATGGTGTATAGGCATAGTCGGGAATGGAAACAACAATGAGGTTTGATGCTTCGCCACCTACCAGAGAAATAGCAGTATCCACCAACTCAATAAACTCTGTTTGATATAATGAAAATGGTTTATTTTGATATTGATTATTGACTCCTATAAGTAAAGTTACCAAGTCAAAATCTGCTGTTGGATTAGCGCTTACAATGGCAGATTTTAAATTTGTAGTTGTCCAACCCGTTTGTGCGATTATCTCCAAAGAAAAAATATCCTGACCGTTAAAGTTTTCAATTAAACTGTCTTTGAGTTGTTCTGGAAAACGACAACTTACACACACACTCTGCCCAATGGTATAACTATCGCCCAAGGATAATAATTTGAACGTGCGCGGTACTTCATCGTCCTGTTCTTCTTCCTCTTCCTCTTCACCTCCAGCAAAAGGGGCTACATATGGTATTTCAGCTTTTGTATTACAGCTTAGAACAGACATGTTCAAAATAAATGACAGTCCAAAAAGCAATAAGAGAAGTTTATTATTTAAACGCATTAAGTCCTGTTATATCGAGTCCAGTAATGAGTAAGTGTATGTCGTGTGTACCCTCGTAAGTCACAACACTTTCTAAATTCATCATGTGGCGCATAATACTGTATTCGCCTGTGATCCCCATTCCGCCAAGAATCTGTCGCGCTTCACGAGCAACCTTTAAGGCCATATCTACATTATTTCTTTTGGCCATAGAAATTTGTGCCGAGCTGGCTTTGTCTTCATTTTTTAATTGTCCCAACCGGAAGGCCAACAATTGTGCTTTAGTGATTTCAGTAATCATTTCGGCTAATTTTTTCTGTTGCAGTTGAAAGCCTGCAACAGGTTTTCCAAATTGAACACGTTCTTTGGCATAACGCAAAGCGGTGTCGTAGCAATCCATTGCTGCACCAATAGCACCCCAAGCAATTCCATAGCGTGCCGAATCCAAACAGCCAAGCGGTGCACCCAAACCAGATTTGTTGGGCAGTAAATTCTCTTTAGGCACTTTAACATCTTGAAAAATAAGCTCACCAGTTGCACTAGCTCTCAACGACCATTTGTTGTGGGTTTCTGGCGTGGAAAAGCCTTCCATACCCCGCTCAACAATAAGCCCATGAATACGGCCTTCTTCATTTTTTGCCCACACCACTGAAACATCGCAAAAAGGAGCGTTAGAAATCCATAGTTTTGCACCATTCAGCAAGTAATGGTCGCCCATATCTTTATAATTTGTGGTCATGCCCCCAGGATTACTTCCGTGGTTGGGTTCAGTAAGTCCAAAAGCACCCATAAATGCTCCTGAGGCGAGTTTTGGTAAATATTTTTGTCGTTGTTCTTCATTACCATACTTCCAAATTGGATACATCACCAATGAAGATTGCACCGATGCGGTACTGCGGACTCCAGAATCACCACGTTCAATTTCTTGCATGATCAGTCCATAAGAAATTTGATCTAAACCTGCTCCACCGTAATTTTCTGGAATGTAGGGCCCAAAGGCACCAATTTCTGCCAATCCTCCGATAATTTGTTTTGGAAATTCCGCTTTTTGCGCATAAGTTTCAATAATGGGGGAAACATCTCTCTTGACCCACTCCCGCGCAGCATCACGAACAAGCTTGTGTTCTTCGCTAAATAAATCGTCTAAATTGTAATAATCGGGTGCTTCAAAGAGGTCTGGTTTCATACAAAAAGTTTTTTATGTAATCATTTCATAGAAAAAACAACTAAAAATCAATTTTCTACACAACAAATTTACTTATAAATTTATTTAGTTTAGAATTTTAAATAAAATTCTTTTGTCATGCTTTTGTAGGCCTTACTATAGCTGTGGCGGCCGTCTTCAAGATGCATTTCTTGAGAGTTTGTTTGTCGATTTTCAAACGATAAGGCCATCAAGCAACGCTTGAATTCCCCTTGTTTTTCGCCTCGCACATTCACTATGTTGTGGCAAAATAACCCATGTGCTTGTGCCAAAGTACAAAACGTTTTTTCTGCACTGTAGGGGATAATAACGCAAAATTGACCGCCGTCGGCCAGTAATTTACTAACTGATTCGATAAGGTGCTTAAAGGGCATTGCGTGTTCAAAGCGAGCTATATTTCGGGCATAGTTTTGCGTATCAAAAGGGTTAGTATAAAATGGAGGATTCGATATAATAAGATCGTATTTATCTTCGATTTCCTCTGTAAATTCTTCGAGACTAGCGTGGTAGCAAAACAACCGATCTCTCCAAGGTGATTGTTCAAAATTGGCAACACATTGCTCATAAGCTGAAGCATCAATTTCAAGCGCATCAATGAATTCTGCGGAACTGCGTTGGGCAAGCATGAGCGCCAAAATTCCCGATCCTGCACCAATATCTAAAATTGACTTTGGGCGATGGTCTACATAAGCCCAAGCACCCAACAAAACAGCATCTGTGCCTACTTTCATTGCGCATTTATCGTGAGCAACACTGAATTGTTTGAATTGAAATGCGTCTAGAGCCATTAATTTAGGTACAATTCGATGAGTCCCGGTGGTGTGTTTACTGTGATTGTTTTATTAGTACGGTCAACACTAGAAATGATATCGTCATTTAAGGGAATTAAAATTTGTATTCCGTTACGGTCGATTTCAAAAAGCACTTGAGCGCTGCTGTCATTCACAGCTGAAATCGTACCTACATTACCTAAATTTTCATCAACGATTGTGAAGCCTATAATTTCATGGTAATAAAATGTATTGCCTTCGAGTTTTGGCAATAAGGCTAGGGGAAGGTATACTTCTTTTTTAAGTAATTGTTCTGCGTCTATCTCTGAAGATACATCTTCAAATTTTATGCGCAACAAATCCGATTTGTGGAGTTGTGATTCTTCAATAAAATAGGGAATGAGGCTATTGTTGATATCTATAAAAAGTGTATCAAGTTGTGTGTAAAGTTCAGGCTGATCGGTATCAAGTTTAGCTAATAATTCACCCTTAAAACTGTACTTTTTCACGATTTTCCCTAAGTAAAAACAGTCTTTTTTTTTCATAAAAGTTCATAAAAAAACCTGACCAAAGTCAGGTTTTAAAGATATAAAAAAATAAATATTTTATTCTTCTTCGTTAGACGCTTCTGCTGTTTCTTCTGCAGCAGCTTCTTCTACAACAGGTGCAGCAGCAGCAATGCGTGCTTCGTTTGCCGCTTTTTCTACAGCCAATGCTTTAGTAGCCTCTGCATCTCTAGCTTTTTGGAGATCCGATTTTTTAGCGTCAATTTTAGTTTGCTTTTCAGTCACCCAAGCTTGAAATTTTTCTTCCGCTTGTTGTTCTGTTAAAGCCCCTTTTTTAACCCCACCTGCAAGGTGTTTTTTCAATAAAACGCCCTCGTGCGATAAAATTGTGCGTGTTGTGTCTGTGGGTTGTGCGCCCTTTTCTAACCATTGTACTGCACTATCGATGTTGAGCTCGATTTGTGCTGGATTAGTGTTCGGGTTGTAGGTTCCTAGTTTTTCAAGAAAGCGTCCGTCTCTTTTGGAGCGCGAATCTGCGGCAACAATCCAATAAAATGGTTTTCCTTTTTTTCCGTGTCTTTGTAATCTTAGTTTTACAGGCATA